>NZ_PDDL01000078.1:0-16525 GCF_020833785.1 Kocuria sp. CCUG 69068 | reverse complement strand
CATAGCGTGGGGGAAACGCCCGGTCCCATCCCGAACCCGGAAGCTAAGACCCGCAGCGCCGATGGTACTGCACCCGGAAGGGTGTGGGAGAGTAGGACACCGCCGGACCACACCACCAGGGTCGAGCCCCCGCACCACACGGTGCGGGGGCTCCCCGCATTTAACGCTCCGAACAACAACAGAGCAGGCCCCCACCGGCAACGGTGGGGGCCTGCTCTGCTCTGTACGGACCCGGGAGGGTCAGCCGACGATCTTGCCGGGGTTGAAGTTGCCGCCCGGGTCCGCCGCGGCGAACAGGCTGCGCAGGAGCTGCACGCCCTCGGGGGAGACGTCCTGCTCCATCCAGGGGCTGTGCTCGAGTCCCACCCCGTGGTGGTGGGACAGCGTGGCGCCGGCGTCGATGAACGCCTGCTGGATCGCGCTCTTGATCACGGCGTACTCGGCGTGGGGGTCCTCGCCGATCTCGTAGCCGAAGGTGAAGTAGAGGCAGGCGCCGGCGTGGTACGAGTGGGACATGTGGGACATGATCCACCCGGTCTTGCCCTGCGCCTCGAAGGCCCGGTGCGCGGCGTCGTAGACAGCCTGGTGCACCGTGGTGAGCTTGGACCACGGTGCGGCGGTCTCGGAGACGTCGCCGATGGTGTTCTGCTCGAGCAGGAAGTCGCGCAGGTACGGAGTGTCGAACTTCTTCTGGTCGTAGAGCGCGCCGGGGCCCGCACCGAGCACCAGGGCGCCCTGCTTCTTGACGATGCCGGCCACGGCCTTCTTCCGGCGCTCCACCTCGGGCTTGGCGCCCTCGAAGCAGACGTAGGCGATGCACATGGCGTCGGTGTCCCAGCCGCGGCGCCGCATCAGCTCCCACAGCACGTCCTGGCCCTTGGCCGTGACCTTCTTCTTCAGCGTGGCGGGGGCCTTCTGGGTGGAGAGCGAGAACGCGGTCTCGTGCGCGTCGGAGACGCGGGCGAACGTGGTGCTGATGCCGGACCGGGCGATCTCGCGCATCGCAACGAGCGCCTGCTGCCACGTGGGGAACATGTACGCGATGACCTCGCGGTGCTCGGCGATGCGGTGCACGTGCACGTCCAGCTGGGTGATCACGCCCAGCCTGCCCTCGGAGCCGATCATCATCTCCCGCAGGCTCGGACCCGTGGAGGTCGAGGGAAGGGGGCGCAGCACCACGGTGCCGCCCGGGCGCACCACGCGCAGCCCGCGCACGATGTCGGCGATGTCCCCGTACTTGTCCGACTGCATCCCCGAGGAGCGTGTGGCGGCCCAGCCGCCGAGGGTCGAGTGCGTGAAGGAGTCCGGGAAGTGGCCCAGCGTCCACCCGCGGGCGTTGAGCTGCTCCTCCATGTCCGGGCCCAGCACGCCGGCCTGGATGGTGGCCAGCCCCGACGTCTCGTCGAGCGAGAGGACCTGGTTCATCCGGCCCAGATCGAGGGAAACGATCGTTCGTTCCTCATGGGGATCCGGCTGGAGACTCCGCGAGATGCTCGTGCCGCCGCCGAAGGGGATGACCACGAGGTCGCGCTCCACCGCGAGCCGCAGCACCTGGGCGACCTCCTCCTCCGTGCCGGGGTACACGACCACGTCGGGCACCCGCGCGAAGTCCCCGGCCCGGGTGAGCAGCAGCTCGGTGACGGACTTGCCGGCCCAGTGCACGATCCGCAGCTCGTCGTCGAGGGTCAGGTGCTCTGCGCCGGTGATGGCGGCCAGCGCCTCCAGGAGGGGCTCCCCGGCGCGGGAGGCGGGGACGCTGACCGTGGAGAAGTCGATGGTGTCGCGCTGCCGGGGCCGCAGGTCCACGTCCAGGGCGTTCTTGACGAACGGGGCGAAGGCGGGCTTGTTCGCGTACTCGAAGTGCACGCCTTCCTCGCCCCACCCCCACCACTTCATGTGCTTCACGTGTGCCATCTGCGCAGTACTCTCCTGGTTCTCGGGGGGTGACGGTGGTTCAGGCGTCGATGCGCGGACGGTGCTCGGCGTAGAGCGCCCGCACCGAGGCCTCGATGCGGTCGTTGAAGGACGAGGTGGGCTCCTTCTCCCGGGCGACCAGCGGCTCGCCGACGGCCACCACCACGCGGGGGCGGCCGCGGCGCGGCCAGCGGGCGCCCCGGGGCATCGCCTCGTAGGCACCGATCAGGGCGACGGGGACCACCGGCACTCCCACGGCCTTGGCCAGGCCCGCGGCACCGATCTTGAAGGACCCCATCTTCCCCGTGCGGGACCGGGTGCCCTCCGGGAAGATCAGCAGCGGGACGCCGGCCTTCAGCAGCTGCTTGGACAGCCCCCGGTTCGCTCCGGTGCCCGTCCGGTCCACCGGGAAGGCGTTGAAGATCAGCTCGGTGAACATGCGCTTGTGCGGGGCGGTGAAGAAGTAGTCCGCGGCCACCCCGGTGGCGAGGTCCCGGCGGATGCGCCGGGGCACCGAGCCCAGGACGAGCGGCGCGTCGAGGTGGCTCGAGTGGTTGGCCACCACGATGCACGCCCCGTCCAGGGCGTCGGCCGCGGGGTGCGTCACCACGGTCCGGCGGACCGTGCGGTACGCGAGGCCCTGCAGGAACACCCGCTGGGCGATCCGGCGGGCGAGGCGGCGCCGCGGGTCGCGGAAGCGGTCGGGGCTCAGCTGCGCGGAGGACGCGGGTGGGGCCTCCGGCGCGGCCTCGGGGGAGGAGCCGGCGCTGCCGCCGTCGATGGAGCGCTGGACCGGGACCGGGTCCTGGGGGTCGCGGCGGGTCACGAGCCGGCCGCCCGTTCCTTCTGGCGGGCCGAGGCGACGAGCCCCGAGATCCGGCGCACCGCGGAGCGCGGCAGGTGCCGCAGGGCGAACCCGAGGAGCCGGTAGCGCTTGGTGGGCATCGAGAGCACCTTGCCGCGCGCGACGTCGTCGAGGGCCTCCTCGACCACGCGCTCGGGGCTGAGCCACATGAAGGAGGGGATCGAGGAGCCGCTGATGCCGGCGCGCTCGTGGAACTCGGTGCGCACCCAGCCGGGCAGCAGGGCGGTGACGTGGACGCCCGTCCCGTGGAGCTCCACGGCGAGGGCCTCGGTGAACGCGGTCGTGTACGCCTTGATCGCCGAGTACGAGCCCATCGTGACCAGGCCCGCGGTGGAGGAGACGTTGATGATCCAGCCGGAGCCGCGCGCCGTCATCGCCCGTGCCGCGGCCGAGGAGAGCACCAGGACGGCCCGGCACATGACCTCGAACGCGCGGTCGTGGGCGCCGGTGTCCGGATCGGCGAAGCTGGTCTTCACGGAGAACCCGGCGTTGTTCACGAGCACGTCCACGGGTCGCTCGGGGTCCTCGACCCGGGCGGCGACGCGGTCCACGTCGGTGCGGTCGGAGAGGTCCGCGGGCAGGACCTCGACCGGCACGCCGTGCTCCGAGCGCAGCCTGGAGGCCGTCTGCTCGAGGCGGTCCGCGTCGCGGGCCACCAGGACGAGTGCATTTCCCCGGCGGGCCAGGGCTTCGGCGAACGCGGCGCCGATGCCGGACGTCCCCCCGGTCACGAGAGCGGTAAGCATGAGATCTAGGCTACACTACGGTAGCCGTAGCGCAGCCGGGTGCGGTCCGCTCGAGGGCGTCGTCGTCGCCCGCCGGGCAGGGCCCGCCCGCAGCCCCCGCCCGCTCCGCACCGGCGGCGGACCAGCACACCACCGGAGGAACACCGTTGACCGAGACCCCCACCACGCGCGTCCTGCTGACGGGAGCCACCGGCTTCCTCGGGCAGGCGGTGCTCGAACGGCTGCTGTCCGCCCACGAGGGTGTGCACGTCACCGCCGTCGTCCGTCCCAAGGGCAGCATCAGCGGTGAGCAGCGGCTGCGGCAGCTGCTGCGCAAGCCCGCCTTCCGCACCTGGCGGGAGAGCGTGGGCGACGACGAGGCGAAGCGGGTCTTCGCGGAGCGCACCGCGGTCCTCGAGGGGGACCTGTCGGCACTCGCAGGCATCACGGAGCCGTTCGACGTGGTGATCCACTCGGCCTCCACCGTGTCCTTCGACCCGCCCATCCACGAGGCCTTCAGCACCAACGTCGGCGGCGCCACCGGTCTCTACGACGCGCTCCTGGCCTCCGGGCAGGACCCGCACGTCATCCACGTCTCCACCTGCTACGTCGGCGGGATCGCGAAGGGCCTGCGCCCCGAGGCGGCCGTGGACCACGAGGTCGACTGGGCCGCCGAGTTCGAGGCCGCCCAGCGGGCGCGCGAGGAGGCCGAGATGGCCTCCCGCACCCCGGAGCGGCTGCAGGCCATCATCGACGCCGCCACCGCGGACCACGGCAAGGAGGGGCCCAAGTCGGTGGCCCGCGCCGCGGAGGCCGCGCGCGAGGAGTGGGTCCGCACCCGCCTCGTCGAGTACGGGCGCACCCGGGCGCAGTCCCTCGGCTGGACCGACATCTACACCTTCACGAAGGCCCTGGGCGAGCGGGTCGCCGAGCAGAAGTGGGCGGGCGCCGGCCACCGCCTCTCCGTGGTGCGTCCCTCCATTATCGAGTCCGCGCTGCGCCACCCGTACCCCGGCTGGATCGACGGCTACAAGGTGGCCGACCCGCTGATCATGGCCTACGCCAAGGGCGCCCTGCCGGAGTTCCCGGGGCTGCCGGACTCCGTGCTCGACGTCATCCCCGTCGACTTCGTGGTCAACGCGATCGTGGCGCTGGCCACGGGCGGGCACCGCGCCCCGTCGGGCGCGGCCACCCCCGACGGGCAGGCGGACCCCGCCCCCGCGTACTACCAGGTCTGCTCGGGCGCCTCGAACCCGCTCCCGTTCCACCAGATGTACGAGAACGTCCGCTCCTTCTTCCTCGCCCACCCGCTCGAGGACGCCGACGGCAAGCCCATCCGGGTGCCCGAGTGGAAGTTCCCGGCCAACAACGCCGTGGAGCGCTCGCTGGCGGTCAAGGAGCGGCTCTCCGCCGTGGGCGGCCGGATCACCTCCGCGCTGCCCGCGACCTCCCGCACCCGGGAGTGGTCGACCTCCCTGCACCGGATGCAGTCCGGCCTCGGCTCCCTGCGCACCTACGTGGACCTCTACCAGTCCTACACGCGCACCGAGATGATCTTCGACGACGCCAGCACGCGGCAGCTCAACGACTCGCTGCCCGCCGGCACGCCGGAGGACCGGACCTTCGACGTCCGGTCGATCGACTGGGCCGACTACTGGAAGAACGTGCACCTGCCGGCGCTGACCACGATGACCAAGGCCTACGGCCGGCTCCAGGCGGCGTCCAAGCGGCGCGGCACGACCCGGCGGGGTCTCAGCGAGGGCACGGACGTGCTCGCGGTCTTCGACCTCGAGGGCACCGTCCTGGACTCCACGGTCATCCGCCAGTACCTCCAGCTGCGCCGCCGGACGCTGCACCTGGCGAAGTGGCCCGCGGAGGTCGCCGACCTCGTCTCGAGCGCCCCGACCTACCTCAAGGCCGAGAAGCGGGACCGGGGGGAGTTCATCCGGGCGTTCATGCGCCGCTACCAGGGCGTGCCCGCCGGGACCGTGCGGGAGCAGGTGGCCGGGCCGCTCGGCGAGGACATGCGGCGCCTCCTGCGCCCCGGGGCCCTGAGCCGGATCGAGGAGCACCGCGCCGCGGGGCACCGCACGGTGCTGGTCACCGGGTCCATCGACCTGCTCGTGGAGCCGATCGCGCACCTCTTCGACGAGGTCGTGGCGGGCCGGATGGACGAGCGCGACGGCGTGATGACCGGCTACCTCGCCGCTCCGCCCCTGGTCGACGAGGCGCGGGCCCAGTGGCTCAAGAAGTACGCCGAGCAGGGCGGCTACGACCTCTCCCGCTCCTACGGCTACGGGGACTCCCACGCGGACGCCAGCTGGCTGCTGCTCATGGGCCACCCGTACACGGTCAACCCCGACCTGCCCCTGTACCGGCTGGCCCGGAAGAACCACTGGCCCATCGAGGACTGGAAGACCGCCTGAGCGCTCCGGCGGCGGACGGCGAGCAGGAGGGCACCGATGGGCGACGACGACCGGACCGATCCGCGGACCGTCACCACCGACAAGAAGATCACCGCTGCGGCACTGGCCCTCCTGCGCGAGGGCGGACCGCACCGGGTGACCATCGAAGCGGTCTCGGCGGCCTCCGGCGTGGCCAAGACGTCGATCTACCGCCGCTACGCGAACAGCCTGGAGATGCTCGAGGGGGCCCTCGAGGACGCCGTGGCCACGTACTCGCCGCAACGGCCGAGCGCCCCGGCGAGCTGGGACGAGGGCCTCGCCGAGGCACTGGACTTCCTGCTCCACGACATGGGCATCGGGGTGGCGGTCTCCCTGCTGAGCGACCCGGAATCGGAGACGTCCCGGATCCTGCGCGCGCACCTGGTCCGCCCGCGCGTGGAGCGGCTCAAGGAGCTCCTCGCGGCGGAGACGGCGGCGGGACGGCTGAGCCCGGACCTGGACGTCGACGTCGTGCTGGACTTCGTGCTGGGCTCCGCCTACTCGCACGTGGCCCGGTACGGGAGCCTGGGCGACGACTGGCCCCGGCGGGTGCACCGGACCCTGACCGGGGTCCTGGAGGCGCACCGGCCCTGACACGTGCGGGCCGGCTCCCGGCTCAGAAGACCTCCCGCTCGTCCGGGCGCTGGGCCAGCTCCGAGGCCACGTAGTCCTCGACCGCCGTGTGCGTCGCCACGTCCTTGCCGGCGCGCTCGGAGAGGAACCACCGGTGCTCGAGCACCTCGTGCACGATCTCGGCGGGCTCGAGCTTGCGGCGCATCGGCGGGGTGACCGCCTCCATGATCGGGGAGAACACCTCGCGCATCCACAGCTGGGCCACGAGCTCCTCGGGCAGGCCGGGGTAGAGGTCCTGCCCGAGCTGGGCGATGTCGGTCAGCAGCCGGCGCGCCTGGTTCTCGTGGGCGCCGAGGCCGGTGAGCCGCTGCAGGCGGCGGGTGTGGTGGCCGGGCTCCACGACCTGCGGGCGCAGCCGGATCCGCCCGTCGACCGTGTCCATGGACGCCTCCTCGACGTCGAAGCCGAGCTCGTTGAGGCGGCGCACCCGCTCGACCACGCGCCAGCGCTCGTCCATGCTGAAGGTCTCCTCGACCGTCAGCTCGCGCCACAGGAACTCGTAGGTGGCCACGAGCCGGTCGGAGACCTCGAAGGGGTCCACCACGTCCGCGATGTCGTGGCCCTCCTCGACGGCGCCCGCGAGCAGGTCCATGATCTCCCCGGCCACGTTGGTGCGGGCCAGCTCGATGTCGTACCCCCGCTGGCCGCGCGTGAGCTCCGGGTGGATCTCGCCGGTCTCGGCGTCCACCAGGTAGGCGGCGAACGCGCCGGCGTCCCGGCGGAACAGGGTGTTCGAGAGCGAGACGTCGCCCCAGTAGAAGCCCGAGAGGTGCAGCTGCACGATGAGGGAGGCCAGCGCGTCCACGAGCCGCTCGACCGTGGCGGCGCTGGGGCCGGCGGAGAAGATGGCCCGGTAGGGCAGGGAGAAGCTCAGGTGGTCGGTCACCAGGGCGGCGGGCAGGGGCTCGCCCTCGGGCGTGTACCGGTCCGTGACCACGGAGTCCGGTACCACGGACGGGATGCCCATGCGCTGCAGCCGGCGCAGGGTGGCGTACTCGTGCCGGGCGTAGTGGGGGACGGTCTCCTTGACGGCGACGATCTTCTCGCCGGCGTGGGCGAAGCGCACCACGTGCCGGGAGATGCCGCGGGGGAGAGCGGCGAGGACGTCCTCCGGCCACTGCTCGAGGGGGGTGTCCCACGGCAGCTCCAGGAGCACGGGGTCCGGGAAGGCCGTCTGGATGGACACGCTCCCGGACCGTCCGCCGGGGGCGGGACCGTCCTGGGGTGCGAGGGGGAAGTGTGGGGCCAGGGAACCCTTCATACCTGGTCATGCTAGCAACCGGCACGGGCCGGAAGTCCCCGCGGGGCCTCCCGCGCCCGATCCCGGCGGTCGCTAGGGTGGGGAGGGTGTCGATCGAACAGCGCATCCATGCGCACTACGCCGGGCTCTCGCCCCAGGAGCAGCGGGCCGCCGACCTGATCCTGGACCACCTGGACGACCTCGCCCTGTACAGCTCGGCGGAGCTGGCGCAGATGAGCGGCGTCTCCCGCGCCACCCTCTCCCGGCTGTACCGGCACCTGGGCTTCGAGTCCTTCACCGACCTCCGGGAGACGGCCCGCACCCTGCGCCAGCAGGGCGTGCCGCTCGGCCCCGACGCGGACCCGGAGCTGAGCCAGCACCTGGAGCAGGAGCTCAAGAACCTGCGCAAGGTCCTGGACCCGGCGGGGGAGGACCGCCCGGCCCGGGCCGTGCGCGCGCTCGCCGACGCGGGAACGGTCCTGGTCGTGGGCCTGCGCAACAGCTACCCGGTCGCCCTGCACCTGAAGCAGCAGCTGCAGCAGGCGCGGGACCGCGTCCGGCTCGCCCCGCTGCCCGGCCAGACCCTCGGCGAGGAGCTCGTGGACGTGGGCGAGGGCGACGTCGTCGTCCTGCTGGGCTTCCGGCGGCGCCCCCGCGGGTTCGAGCGCCTGGTGGAGGTCTGCGCGGCCACGGGGGCGCGGACCGTGCTCGTCGCCGACAGCACGGCCCGGCGCCACGCCTCGGCCGTGGACCTGTGGATCGAGTGCCCCCTCGACGGCGTGGGCCCGTTCGACTCCTACGCGGCGGCCATGAGCCTCGTGTCGGTGCTCGCCGACGGCGTGCTGGCCGCCGCGGGTCCGGACGGGCGACGACGGGTGGGCCGCACCGCCGAGCTCTACGAGGAGCTCGAGGAGCTGGACCTGCGCTGAGCGCCCGGCGGTGCCGAGGAAAGGGCCACCGGGCGCCGCGTCCACCACGGCGGTCCCGGCCCGACCCTGGGTCGGCAGTGCGCGGCCCCGGAACATCCACTAGAATTCGTCAGTTGGCTGATCACTCCGGGTCCTGAGCGACCCGGTCCGTCCCGAGAGGAACCCGCCATGCATGAACCCCAGGCGCTCGCCCAGGCCGAGACGCACCTTCTCCACGTGCTGGAGCACTCCGATCCGCCGCGCGACGCCAGTCGCTACAACGTGACGGCGGCCGCACGGGACTACCACGACCGCACCGGCACCTGGGACGTGCAGGACGCCGACCCGGACCTCGTCGAGCAGGTGCTCGCCGCTCACCCCGCCGACGGCTGATCCGGCCCCGGACGCGCCACGGCGCCCTCCCCGTCGGGGGAGGGCGCCGTGGCGTCGGTGCGGTCGGTCGGCCGCTGGGGTCAGTCGGGGAGGCGGTTGCCGGTGGCGGTGTCGAACAGGTGCACGTGGTCGAGGTTCGGGGCGACCCAGATCGTGGCCCCGGCCCTCGGCGGGGTGCGGCCCTCGACCCGGACGATGATCTCGTGGGCCCCGGCGGCGTCCTCCTCCACGGTCCCGGTCGGGTCCACCGTCACGACCGTGTTCGCCGCGGTGACCGGGGCGAGGTGGCCGTAGACGAAGGCGTCGGCGCCGAGCTCCTCGACCACGTCGGCCTCGATCGGCAGCCCGGTGCCCTCGGCGGCCGGGTGCAGGTCCTCGGGGCGGATGCCGACGGTGACCTTGTCCCCGGTCAGGGCCGCCTGCTGCTCCCGGGTCAGTTCCAGGCGCATGGTGCCGAAGGTCGCCGCCCCGCCCGCCACGGGCACCCGGAAGAGGTTCATCGCCGGGGAGCCGATGAACCCGGCCACGAACTCCGTGGCCGGCCGGTCGTAGAGCGCCCGCGGGGTGTCGACCTGCATGAGGTGCCCGTCCTTGAGCACCGCGACCCGATCGCCCATGGTCATCGCCTCGACCTGGTCGTGGGTGACGTAGACGGTGGTGACCCCCAGCCGGCGGGTCAGGGAGGCGATCTGGGTGCGGGTCTGCACGCGCAGCTTCGCGTCCAGGTTCGACAGCGGCTCGTCCATCAGGAACACCTGCGGGGAGCGCACGATGGCACGGCCCATGGCCACGCGCTGGCGCTGCCCGCCGGACAGCGCCTTGGGCTTGCGGTCCAGGTAGTCGGTCAGGTCCAGGATCTTCGCCGCCTCCTCGACCCGGCGGCGGCGCTCCTCGGCGGAGATCTTGGCGATCTTCAGGGCGAAGCCCATGTTCTCGGCCACGGTCATGTGCGGGTAGAGGGCGTAGTTCTGGAAGACCATCGCGATGTCGCGGTCCCGGGAGGGGACGTCGGTGACGTCGCGGTCGCCGATGTAGATGTTGCCCCCGGTGACCTCTTCCAGCCCGGCGAGCATCCGCAGGGTGGTGGACTTCCCGCACCCGGAGGGGCCCACCAGGACGAGGAACTCCCCGTCGGCGATGTCCAGGTTCAGGTCGGTCACCGAGGGCCGCTCGGCCCCGGGGTACTGGCAGGTCACATTGGCATAGCGCACAGAAGACATGGTTCAAGGCCTCTTTCCCGGCAGGCACGTGCCGGACGATCCGAAGGAGAAGAGCTGCCCCCTCAGGTGATGGGGGCCACAGTGATCCTAATCACCTTCGGGGCGTCTCCGCCATCGGCGCGCCGTCATCCGAGGTCACGGCAGCGCGCCCCGGCGCAGTTCGGACAGCCGGATCAGGGCCGCGGCCAGGTCCTCCGGGGACGCGACCCGGTGCGCGGCCACGCTCTGCCCCGTGCCCACCTTGATGCCGAGATCGGCGGGGCCGAGCTCGCGCATCGCGTTCTCGTCCGTCACGTCGTCGCCGGCGAACAGGGTGACGTCGGCGCCGGTGGCCTGCATGAACGCCGTGATGCCCTCACCCTTGGTCGCGGAGTGCACGGAGGACTCGACCACGTGCTGGCCCGGGGTGATCTTCAGCCCCTCGAGCTGCTCGAACTGCTCGACCATCTCCTGCTCCGCGCGGGCGCACAGGCTCTGGTCCGCCATCGTGCGGGTGTGGAAGGCGGCCCCCGTCGGCTTGAGCTCCAGCCTGGACCCGGGGTACCGGGCCACCTGTGCCTCCACGAGCGCGGTGGCCTGTGCCAGCAGCTCCAGCTGGGCCGGGGAGAGCTGCAGGGCGGTGTCGGCGGCGGCGTCCCCCAGGGCGTCGAGGAGCAGCTCCGCCCCGTGCGAGCCGGAGAGGAGCATCCGGCCGTCCGGGTCCACCACGGAGCGGAGGAACCGCATCGGCCGGCCGGAGATGACGGCCACGTACGTGCGGTCCAGCGTCAGGAGCTCCTCCAGCGCGGACCGGGCCTCCGGCAGCGCGCGGCTGTCGTCCGGGTCGTCCGTGAAGGGCGCCAGGGTGCCGTCGAAGTCGAGGGCGACCAGCAGGGTCCCGGCCTCCGCCGCGCGGGCGAGGGCGTCCTCGAGCGCCGGGCGGGTGTCGTCGTGCGGGGCCATCACTGCTCCTCCTCCTCGGTCGTCCCGGGGCGGGTGCGGGCGAGGTCCCGCAGGAACGCCTCGGACCAGTCGTTGACGTCGTTGCCCAGGACCTGCCGGCGCATCGAGCGCATCCGCTTCTTCGCCTCGGGCGCGGGCATGTCCTTGGCCCGCAGCATCGCGTCCTTGAGTCCGTCGATGTCGTGGGGGTTGACCAGCAGCGCCTGCTTGAGCTGCTCGGCGGCGCCGGTGAACTCCGAGAGGACCAGGGTCCCGGACCCGTCCGTCTTGGCCGCCACGTACTCCTTCGCCACCAGGTTCATGCCGTCCCGGAGGGAGGTCACGAGCATGACGTCGGTCGCCAGGTACAGCGCCACCATCTCCTCGAACGGATAGCCGTGGTGCAGGTAGCGGATCGCGGTGTGCGAGATGGTGTCGTGCTGGCCGTTGAGGTGGCCCACGAGGCCCTCCACGTCCTCCCGCAGCTGGACGTAGGACTCCACGCGCTCCCGGGAGGGGTTCGCCACCTGGATCAGCACCGACGGCCCCACCGTCAGCCTGCCGTCCTCGAGCAGCTCGCCGTAGGCCTTGATGCGGTGCAGGATGCCCTTGGTGTAGTCCAGGCGGTCGACGCCCAGGAACACGGTCTCCGGGTCGCCGAGCTCGTGCCGGATCTCCCGGGCCCGGTCCTTCACCTCCGGCCGGGAGGCCAGCTCCTGGATCGACTGCGCGTCGATGGAGATGGGGTAGGACGCCGCGCGCACGGTCCACGCGTCGTCGTCCGTGCCGAACCGGGCCGCTCCGTTCTTGAACGGCACGTCCAGGAACCGCCGCACGCAGCGCTGGAAGTTCTGGGCGTCACCCGGGCGCTGGAAGCCGATGAGGTCCGCGCCCGAGAGCCCGTCGAGGACGGCCCGCCGCCAGGGCAGCTGCGCGAAGATCTCCAGGGGCGGGAACGGGATGTGGTTGAAGAACCCGATCGTGAGGTCCGGCCGCAGCTCGCGCAGCATCTTGGGGACCAGCTGCAGCTGGTAGTCCTGCACCCACACCGTGGCGTTCTCGGCGGCGATCTCGGCGGTCCGCTCCGCGAAGCGGCGGTTGACCTGGCGGTAGCTGTTCCACCACGTGCGGTGGAACTCCGGCGGCGCGATGACGTCGTGGTAGAGCGGCCAGAGGGTCGCGTTGGAGAAGCCCTCGTAGTAGGCCTGCACCTCCTCGGCGGACAGCGGCACGGGGGCGAGGTGGAAGACGTCGTGGTCGAAGCGCTCGAGCGTCTCGTCAGGGGCCCCGTGCCAGCCCACCCAGGCGCCGGCGTTGCGGGCCATGACGGGGGACAGGGCGGCCACGAGGCCGCCGGGGGAGCGGCGCCAGGAGGACTGCCCGTGCTCGACGACGCGCTCCACCGGCAGCCGGTTGGAGACCACGACGAAGTCGTAACCGGCCTCCTGCGGCACGTCCGTCCGGGGTTCCGGCACCTCCTCCAGGTCGGCCGAGGAGGCGGTGGGGGGATGCTCTGCACTCACGGGATGTCCTTCCGGTAGGTCGTCGTCGTCCTCGTCCCAGTCTATTCATCAGCGTGCTCACGGTTCTGCCTGGGGATCTCCTGAGTCGGCGGCCCGGGAGGGGGTCCGATAATCTGGGCGACGACACCTCCCCGTCCACCCCCCAGGATCTTTCGAAGAGGACCCATGGCAGCCAGCAGCAGCACCACCCCCGATCCCCGGAACCGCGACGCCGCCCGGGAGCGGGCTCGGCAGGTCGCGGACCAGCACGCACGGCAGGACAAGCGCTCCCGCCGGATCCTGCAGCTGGGCATCCTCGCCCTGGTCCTCGTGATCGTCGCGGTGATCGGCGTCGTCGTGGCGCAGAACCGGGCCCAGCAGATCCCCGAGGCCGGGCCCGTTCCCGCCAGCGCCAACCAGTGGGGCGGCACGGTGCTGACGGCCGACGGGATCCGCACGGGCGAGTCCGAGGTCGAGGAGCGCGACCTCGCCGAGGTGCCCGAGGCCCCGGAGACCCCGGACGACTCCGCCGTCCCGCCGGGCGTCGAGGCCTCGGGCGACGGCGAGCCCGTGCAGGTCGTGATCTTCCAGGACTTCGAGTGCGTGCACTGCGCCGACTTCGAGGCCGAGAACGCCGATGCGCTCGAGAAGGCCGTGACCTCCGGCGACATCGTCCTCGAGTACCGCAACCTCAACTTCCTCGACCGCTCGACGCCGACGCAGTACTCCTCGCGGGCCGCGGCCGCCGCCTACGAGGTGGGCAACCAGTCCTCGGCCGAGCAGTACCTGGCCTTCGTCGAGGAGGTGTTCAGCCACCAGGGCACCGGTGGGCTGGACGACGAGCAGCTCGTGGAGATCGCCTCCTCGCACGGCGCCGACATCGCGGGCGCGCTCGAGGAGGACACGTGGCGGCCGATGGTCAACGTCGTCTCGCAGGAGTCCCTCGCCAACGGCGTGTCCGGCACCCCGACCGTCTTCATCGACGGAGAGCGGCTGGGCAACGAGGCGTTCCAGGAGGCCCTCGACGCGGCCGTGGAGGCCAAGGAGTAGGGTCCCCGCTCCGCCGTCGCGCTGTGCGGACCGTCCGGGCGCCCGGGGATTTCGGGGTCCTGCAACGCGTCCGATATCCTGGGGAACCGGCCGCCGGGGCCGCACCCGTGCGGAGGCCCGAGGGCCGATCCGCCTCCTTAGCTCAGCTGGCCAGAGCACCTGTCTTGTAAACAGGGGGTCACCGGTTCGAATCCGGTAGGGGGCTCCACCGGTCCGCGACGTTGCACTCGCGACCGCTCATGACGTCACATGTTGCGCCGCGGTCTCGGTGCGGGGTGTGCGCATGCTGATGTCCGTGTCCCGGCCGGGCTGCGGCGAACTCGCTCCTGACCCCCTCGGAAGATGTGCGGTGGCAAGGGGTGAGCCGGAGATCCGCGCCGTCACGGGGATTCTGCCGGTCCGGCTTCCGGGGTTGCCGGCGGCCCGACCGCGCCGGGACCGCACCGGCGAGGGTCCGGACAGGACATGCCGCTCCGGGGATGCGACGAGACGGAACCGTGATCGTGATCGCCCCGGCCGGAGTCTTGAACCGTGACTCAGCTCACTCCTACGGTGTTCCTACCTATCTCATAGGTGAGACCTCTTGCCCAGGTCTCGGAACATCTCGATCGCATGACGATCCCCATGTCATGCCCTCTCCACAGGAGCAGCAATGAGCAGTCTGCGGAAGACCCTCGTCGGCGCGGCCATGGCCGCCGCCCTCGTGGGAGGAACGGTTGCCACCCCGGCGGTCGCGGGGTCAGATCAGGATAACGGCAAGAGCCGTGGAGACCACAGTGAATCGCATGAAAGTCGTCACGACCGCGGCGACCGCGGCGATCGCGGCGACCGCGGCGATCGCGGCGACCGCGAGGATCGCAGGGACCGCGGTGACGACGAGGAGCGGAAGTACGCATACCATCGCGGCGGCAACGGCGACGACGACCGGGGTCGCGACGAGGAGCGCGACCGGGACGACCGGGACCGCAGGGAGCACCGGGACGACAAGTACGACCGGGACGACCACGACGGCAAGTACGACCGGGACGACAAGGACGACAAGGACAACAAGGACGACAAGTACGACCGGGACGACGAGGACGACCACGACGGCAAGTACGACCGGGACGACAAGGACGACGAGTACGACCGCGACGACGGCGATCACCAGGACCACTGGTGGTACTGCGAAGAGCACGAGAAGTGGCACTTCTACGACGACGACGACTGGAGGAGCAGGAAGCACCACGACGACATGAAGGACGAGGGCGAGCACTCGCACCAGAAGGGCGATGACGACGGCGAGCACTGAGCGGCCCGGCACCGACGGATCCCGCCGGCGCGGTCCGCACGAAGCCGGGGGATCCTGAGGGGGAGCCTCCGGGGACACGGCCCGAGCCTCCGCGCATCCGGAGCCGCACCGTGATGATATCGGTGGACGCACGCGGGGAGAGTCCTCCCGCGTGACGTCCGTCGTCCGCCGCAGGCCCCCCGGCCGCCTCGGCACCCCCGGGCGACGGTCCCCCCTGCGAGCGGACGACGCCGCACGCGGACCGACCCTGGAGGGCACCCTGGTACCCATCGTCCGAGGACGCGTGCGCCCCCCGGCCGCCGCGGCGCTGATCCTGCTCCTGCTCGCGCTCCTCCTCGTGCCGTCCGGGGCCGCCCGGGCCGCGGAGGACGAGGGCCCAGAGGGCCCGTACCTGGGGGCCCTGCTGGACTGGGGCACGGACACGGCGGCCGGCCACGCCGAGCGTCTCGGCGCGCCGGCGGCCGTCTACGGCAGGCCCGTCCCGCTGCCGATGGACGAGCAGGAGCAGGGCCACCTGCGGGACTACCTCTCCCAGGTCTCCGCGCAGGGCGCCCACGCCCTGCTCACCGTCCGCCCCGAGATCGCGCTGGACCGGGTGGACCAGGCGCAGGCCGCGGTCCTGGCAGGACAGCTCGCGGACGCCGCGGAGGGGTTCCCCGGCACGGTCTTCGTCCGCTTCGCCCCGCAGATGAACACCACCTGGGTGCCGTGGGGGCAGCAGCCCGAGGCGTACACGGAGGCGTTCCGCACGGTGGCGAGCGCGCTCGACGCCGAGCTCCCGGACCCGGTCATGGTCTGGTCGCCCACGGTCGGCACGGACTACCCCTTCCGGGATTCGTCCAGCGCCCCGGCGCGCAGCGGTGGACCGGCCGCCCCGGACACGAACGCCGACGGCGTCTGGGACCGGGAGGACGACCCCTACGGTCCCTACTACCCGGGCGACGACGTGGTCGACTGGGTGGGGCTGGTGGCCTATCTCGACGAGACCGGCACGGGTCCGGCCCGCAACGTCCTGCCGGAGGCCGGCTCGTTCGGCGCCATGCTGGGCTCCGGGGAGCCGGCCGGATCCGCGGGGCAGGACGACTTCTACGCCGCGTACGCCGTCGGCCGCGAGAAGCCGCTCATGGTGGAGACCGGCGCCTTCTACGATCCGGGGACGGACGGCCCGTCCGAGCGCGACATCAAGGAGGCCTGGTGGGACCAGGTGCTCGCGACGGTCGCCGCCGGCGACCACGACCGCATCCGCGCGATCGTGTGGAACGAGACGGTCGAGCAGCGCGACGACGGTGCGGTGACCGTCGACTGGCGCATCACGGCCGATCCCGGGCTGGCCGCGGCCGTCGGCGAGCGGCTCCGGGACTCCGCCCTGGTCAGCGGGCCGGTCACGGCGGCGGCGCCGCTCCCGGGCGCCGGTCCGGC
>NZ_PDDL01000077.1:0-16943 GCF_020833785.1 Kocuria sp. CCUG 69068 | reverse complement strand
GCCGCCGGAGGGCGGGGCACCGGGGCCGACACGGCCCGCGGCCCGGCGGTGCCCGCCGACACCGCCGCCACCGAGCCGATCGCCGCCGCGGGCCTCGACGGGCACCGGGACGCCGAGGACGCGGACCACCACGGCGGCACCCCCACCGAGGCAATGTCCCGCCTCACCGACAAGGACCGCAGGGGCCCCGGCGGGTCCCGGAGCACCGAGAACGGAGGAGCATCGTGAACCGGGCGATCCGACACACCTGGGTGGCCGGCGTGGCGATCTTCACCGTGCTGCTCCTCGCGCTGACCTACGTGCAGTTCGTCGCGGCGCGCACCCTCGAGGCGCACCCGTGGAACAACCGCAGCCTCTACGACCAGTTCGGCGCGGACCGCGGGGCGATCCTCGTGGACGGGGACCCGAAGGCGTCCTCCGTGCCCTCGGAGGACGACTTCGAGTACCAGCGCGTCTACGCGGACCCGCTGACGTACGGGCACCTCACGGGCTACTTCTCCCTCGTCTACGGCGCCACCGGGCTCGAGGCGGCCCTCGGCGAGGAGCTCTCCGGCGCCTCCGACGAGCAGTTCTACGACCGCGTGGTCTCCATGTTCTCCGGGAACCAGCCCACGGGCGCGTCGGTCGAGCTCACCATCGACCCGGTGCTGCAGCAGACCGCGGCCGAGGTGCTCGAGGGCCGGAAGGGCTCGATCGTGGCCCTCGACCCGGAGACGGGCGCGATCCTCGCCATGGTCTCCACCCCGGGCTACGACCCCAACGAGCTGGCCTCGCACGACTCGGGCTCCGTGATCGCCGCCGCGGAACGGCTCAACGCGGACCCCGACGCGCCCCTCGTCAACCGGGCCGTCGCCGGTGACCTCTACGCCCCCGCCTCGACGTTCAAGATCATCGACACCGTGGCCGCCCTCGAGTCCGGGGACTACACCACGGAGACCCTGATCCCGAACCCCCAGGAGCTGCCCCTGCCCGCCACCGACGTGACCCTGCCCAACTACGTGGGCGGCGGCTGCACCGCCCGTGCGGAGGCGGACCTGGAGTTCGCGCTCGAGCAGTCCTGCAACACGCCGTTCGCCTCGATCGCCCTGGACCTCGGGGAGGACGCGATCCGGGAGACCGCCCGGAACTTCGGCTACGGGGAGCCCCTCTCGGTGCCGCTCAAGGTGACCCCGTCGGTGTTCCCCGAGGAGCTCAACGAGGCCCAGCTCGCGCTGTCCTCGATCGGCCAGTACGACGTGCGCACCACGCCCCTGCAGGTGGCCATGATGAGCGCCACGATCGCCAACAACGGGGTGCAGATGAAGCCCCAGCTCGTGCGCACCGTGCGCTCCGCCGACCTGTCCGTGATCGAGGAGCTCAACCCGGAGCAGCTGCGCCGTTCCACGAGCGCGGACGTCGCCGGGACCGTCTCGGACCTGATGGTGCAGGTCGTCGAGGACGGCATCGCCCGCGGCGCGGCCGTCCCGGGGGTCGAGGTGGCCGGGAAGACGGGCACCGCCGAGATCGGCTCGGACGAAGGCCTCAACGACTCCTGGTTCACGGGCTTCGCGCCGGCCGACGACCCCCAGGTGGCCCTCGCCGTCGTCTTCGAGGACGTGGACGTGGCGACGGGCGCCTCCCTGACCAGTCCCGGTGCCAAGCGACTCTTCGAGGCGGTGTTGAACAAGTGAGACCATCGTCGAGCACCGTCCTGGGCGGGCGCTACGCACTGACCGATCGGATCGCGATCGGCGGCATGGGTGAGGTGTGGAAGGCCAAGGACCGGGTCCTGGGCCGGATCGTGGCCGTGAAGATCCTCAAGGAGGAGTACAACGGGGACCCGAACTTCCTGCAGCGCTTCCGCGCCGAGGCCCGGCACACCGCGCTCCTGAACCACCCCGGGGTGGCCAACGTCTTCGACTACGGCGAGGAGGAGGGCTCCGCCTTCCTCGTGATGGAGCTGGTCCCGGGCGAGCCGCTGTCCAACATCATCGAGCGGCAGAAGACGCTCGCCCCGGACACCGTGCTCAACTACATCGGGCAGACCGCACGGGCGCTGGCGGCCGCGCACGCCCAGGGCCTGGTGCACCGCGACGTGAAGCCCGGCAACCTCATCATCACCCCGGACAACCGGGTGAAGGTCACGGACTTCGGCATCGCCCGCCTGGCGGACCAGGTGCCCCTCACGGCCACCGGGCAGGTCATGGGCACCGCCCAGTACCTCGCGCCCGAGCAGGCCACGGGTCAGACCGCCACGGGGTCCTCGGACATCTACTCGCTGGGCATCATCGGCTACGAGTGCCTGGCCGGGCGCCGCCCGTTCACCGGGGAGTCGCAGATCGCGATCGCCCTCGCGCAGGTCAACGACCCGCCGCCGCCGCTGAAGGACAGCGTGCCCGAGACCGTGCGTGCGCTGCTGATGTCGATGCTGGCGAAGGACCCCAAGGACCGCCCTGCCACGGCCGGCGCCCTGGCCACCGCCGTGGACGCCATCCGCCGCGGGGACGAGGACGCGGCGGTCGCGGCCGTCCCCGGGATGCGCCCCTTCCTCGACCTGCCCGACGACGACGCCACCCAGGCGTTCGAGCCCGTGCGCGACGAGCCGACGCAGGTGCTGGACCGGGACCGCACCGCGGCCGCCGCGGCGACCGGAGCCGCCGCCGCCGGCGGGCCACGGCCCATCACCGCCGAGCTGGACGTCGTCGACGGCCCGGAGGGCCCCGGGGAGGGCCCCGGCACCGGTCCGGCCCGTCCCGAGGAGCGCCGGGAGCGCCGCTCGGTGTGGGCCTGGCTGCTGCCGGTGCTCCTGGTGCTGCTCCTCGTGGCGGGGCTGCTGTGGTTCTTCCTGCTGCGCGAGCCGGCGCCCGTGAGCCAGGAGCCCTCCCCCACGGGCACCGTCTCGACCTCGACGGTGCCCGGCGAGCCGACGCCCCCGGCGGCGGAGCGGCCCGGCGCGGACACCGTGGAGGTCCTCGCCGCCCGCTACGAGGGCCGGCCGGTGGACGAGGTGGTGCAGGAGCTCTCCGACCTGGGCTTCCCCGTGGAGCGCGAGGGCCGCACCGCCGACGAGGAGCAGAACACCGTCCTGTCCCTGAACCCCGTGGGCCAGGTGGCGCGGAGCACCACCATCACGGTGGTCTACTCGACCGGCCCGGACACCGTGGAGCTCCCCTCCGGGATGGTCGGCCGCCCGGCCGACCCGCTGATCGACGAGATCCGGCTCCTGGGCGTGAACATCATCCGCTACGACGAGACCACCGAGGACGCCGAGCCCGGGACCGTGCTGCGCACCCAGCCCCTGGGCGGGTCCACCGTCCGCCCCGGCGACACCATCGAGATGTGGGTCGCCGCCGCGCCCGAGACCACCACCGCCCCCACCACCGGATCGCCCTCGCCCACCGCGACACCGACCGGGCCCGGCCAGGAGGGCTGAGCCGTGCCGGGCCGGAACCCCGTCCCCTCCCTCATCAACGACCGCTACGAGGTGGGCGAGACCATCGGCCGCGGCGGGATGGCCACCGTCCACCTGGGGCGGGACCTGCGGCTGGGCCGGCGGGTGGCCATCAAGGTGCTGCGCCCCGAACTGGCCCGGGACGGCACCTTCCACGAACGGTTCAAGCGCGAGGCCCAGTCCGTGGCCGCCCTGAACCACCACTCCATCGTCTCGGTCTACGACACGGGCGAGATCCTCGCGACGACCGACGAGGGCGTGGACCGGCCGTTCATCGTGATGGAGTACGTGCCCGGCCGGACCCTGCGGGAGCTGATCCACGAGAACGCCGTGACGCCCCAGGAGGCCGTGGACATCACCCTGGGCATCCTCGACGCCCTGGAGTACAGCCACCGGGCCGGCATCGTCCACCGGGACATCAAGCCCGCCAACGTGATCGTCACCCCGGAGCGGCAGATCAAGGTCATGGACTTCGGCATCGCCCGGGCCGTGGAGGACACCTCGCCGGCCCTGACCCAGGCCCAGGCCGTCCTCGGCACCGCGCAGTACCTGTCCCCGGAGCAGGCCCGGGGCGAGTCCGTGGACGCCCGCTCCGACCTCTACTCCGCCGCGTGCGTGCTCTTCGAGATGCTCACGGGCCGGGCGCCGTTCGTGGGCGGGTCCTCGGTGGACATCGCCGCCCAGCACGTCCGGGACCATCCCCCCGCGCCCTCGGAGCTGGACCCGCGGCTCGGCGGGCGCGTCGACGACTTCCTGGCGAAGGCCCTCGCCAAGGACCGCTCCGCCCGCTTCCAGGACGCCGGGCAGATGCGCCGGGCGCTGCGGGAGCTGCGCCCCGCGGTGCCGGGGGACCTGGAGGCCACCCAGCCCCTGCACGCGGTGCGGCAGCGGGACGAGGACACGAAGACCCTCCCGCCCGTCCCCGTGCCCGCCGGGGCGGCCGCTCCGCCGACGGCGGCGGGCACGGCGGTCGCCGCGGCGCCGGTGCCGGCGGACGACCCCGGCAGCGGCTCGACCCCGGCGCGGGACCGCCGACGGCGACCGCTGCGCGCGGCGCTGCTCGGCCTGCTCGCCCTCGCGGTCCTCGCCGTCCTCGGGGTCGTGGCCCTCCAGTGGGTCCAGGACCAGCGCGGCGGACCAGCGCTCGTCGCCGTCCCCTACGTGGCGGGGATGGACGCGGCGGTGGCCGAGACGGCGCTGCGCAACGCGGAGCTCGTGCCGCAGCGCGAGGAGGTCTTCGACGACGAGGTGCCCGAGGGCGACGCCGTGGGCACCGACCCCACGGCCGACACGCAGGTCGAGGAGGGCTCCACCGTGGTCCTCGCGGTCTCGCGGGGGCCCGCCGAGGTGGAGGTCCCCGACGACCTCGCGGGCCGGTCCGAGGAGGACGTGCGGGACGCCCTGGAGGCCGCCGGGCTCGAGGCCGGGGCGACCCGCACGGCGAACAGCCCATGGGTGCCCCAAGGGATGCTGGTCGCCACCGACCCGGCCGGCGGGACCACCGTCCCGAGCGGCTCGGAGGTGCAGCTCGTGCTGTCCACGGGGCGGGTGACCGTGCCGCAGCTCGTGGGCCTGAGCCGGCAGGAGGCGGTCGCGGCCCTCGGCGCGGACGCGGTCCGCCTCTCGTCCGAGGTCGTCGCCACCCCCCGGGCCGGAGTGCCCGCAGGGCAGGTCGTGGACCAGAGCGTCGATGCCGGACAGTCCGTGCCGCAGGGCTCGACGATCACGCTCACCGTGGCGGTCGCCCCGGAGCCCGAGCCCGCTCCGGAGCCGACCCCCTCGCCCACCCCGTCCCCCTCCCCGGAGGCGACCGAGGACGAGGAGGAGCCCGAGGAGACCGCCGCACCGGAGGAGGAGGAGTCCGAGCCCAGCAGCACCCCGGACGACTCCGCCGAGACGTCCCCGGAGGACTCCCCCGAGACCGAGGCGCGCGACGACGACGAGCAGGACGGGATCCCCCAGCAGGCGGCCGACCGGGCCCGCGAGGCGCTCGAGCAGGGCGCGGACCGCGGGCCCCGGCGCGATTGACGTCCGGGCCGGCGGCCGAGGATCAGACGGTGATCAGCGGGGAGAGCGACGCGGCGGCCCGCGCCGCGCCCTTGAGCCCCACGAGCTCGAGCCAGTTGCCGAGCATGAGGTAGCCGCCCTCGGTGAGGACGGACTCCGGGTGGAACTGCAGCCCGTGCAGCGGGGCGCTCTTGTGGCGCAGCCCCATGATCACCCCGTTCGGGGTGCGGGCGGTGACCTCGAGGACGTCGGGCACGGACTGGTCCACGACGGCGAGCGAGTGGTAGCGGGTCGCGGTGAACGGACTGGGCACGGCGCCGAAGACGCTCGTGCCGTTGTGCTCCACCCGGGAGGTCTTCCCGTGCATGAGCTCCTCGGCATGGGTGACGGTCCCCCCGTACGCCTCCGCGAGGGCCTGGTGGCCGAGGCAGACGCCGAGCAGCGGCTGCCCCGTCCGCTCGGCGTGGCGGATCAGGGCGGTGCACACGCCGGCGTCGGCGGGAGCGCCCGGGCCGGGCGAGAGGAGGACGCCCTGGTGCTCGTCGGCGAGCGCGCACGCGGCGGTCTCGTCGAGGTCGTCGTTGCGGATGACCGTGGTCCTCGCACCGAGCTGCTCGAGGTAGCCGACGAGGGTGTAGACGAAGCTGTCGTAGTTGTCCACGACGAGGATCTTGACGGTCACAGGATCTCCTGGGAGTGGGGTGCCTCTCGGCGCGTGCGCCCGTCCAGCTTACGCGTCCGCAGGAGGGCACGCACC
Organism: Kocuria sp. CCUG 69068; assembly: GCF_020833785.1. Lineage (NCBI taxonomy): Bacteria > Bacillati > Actinomycetota > Actinomycetes > Micrococcales > Micrococcaceae > Kocuria > Kocuria sp. CCUG 69068. Next base: position 10,749 of record NZ_PDDL01000077.1, on the reverse strand, counting down.
GGGCGGCTAGACTGGTGCACCGGACCCCCCGCCGTGAAGACGGCCCGCTTGGTGATCAGGAGGATCAGTGCCCGAGTCCAAGAACCGCCGCAAGAAGCCGGCCCGCCGTCCGGGCGGCTCCGGACGGTCGACGCCGGCAGCTGCCCCGCCCGTCGACGCGGAGCTGGCGCGGCTGGCGGCGGAGGGGCTGCCCGGCGGCTCCACCGCGTTCGACCCGGAGGCCGCCGCGAACGCGGTGGCGCAGGAGCTCACCGAGCGCTCCCGGCACGGCTCGCCGGAGGCCCACGCCCCGACGCCCACCTGGTACAAGGCCATCATGCTGGGCCTGCTGGTGGTCGGGCTGCTGTGGCTCATCGTCTACTACCTCTTCCAGGGCACCTATCCCGTGCCCGGGATCGGCACGTGGAACATCGGGGTGGGCCTGGCCCTGATGATGGTGGGGCTGATCATGACCACGAAGTGGCGGTGACCTCGGTGCCCCCTGCCGGCACCGGCCCCGAGGACCCGCACCAGGGCCCGCACGAGGACTCGCAGGAGCCCTCCCCCAAGCCGCTCGAGGACGAGATCGCCGAGTCCCGGCCGAAGGACGGGCGGCGGTTCAACGCCGCCACGTTCGAGGTGCGGCTGCGCCGGTGGGCGCTGCTGCTGCTGGTCGCGGGTCCCGCGATCTGGTTCCTGGTGCAGCAGCTCCGCTAGCCGCACCGGCCCGCGGCACCGGTCACGGCGCGCACGGGAGCGGCCCGCACCCCTGCCGGGGTGCGGGCCGCTCCCGTGCGCGCCTGTCGGGGATCAGGCCTGGGCCGAGACGGCCTCCTGGCCCTCGACGGTCTCCTCGGGGTCGTTCTGCGGCGCGGTGAACGCGACGTCGAGGCTGATGACGACCTTGTCGGAGACGAGGACCCCGCCGGCCTCCATCGCGGCGTTCCAGGTGATGCCGAAGTCCTTGCGGGAGATGGTGGTCTCGGCGGAGAAGCCGGCGCGGGTCACGCCGAAGGCGTCGACGACCACGCCGCTGAAGTCGGTGGCGAGCTCGACGGTGCGGGTCACGTCCTTGATGGTCAGCTCACCGGTGATCGTGCCCTCTTCTCCGTCGAAGGCCACGGCGGTCGAGGTGAAGGTCATCGTGGGGTGCTCCTCGACCGCGAAGAAGTCGGCGCTGCGCACGTGGGCGTCGCGGTCGGCGTTCTTGGTGTCGATGCTCGCCATCTGGACCGTGGCGTTCAGGGTCGAGCTCTCGACCGGGTCGGTGACCTCGAGCTGCGCGTCGACCTCGCCGAAGGTGCCGCGCACCTTGGAGATGCCGGCGTGGCGGACGGTGAAGCCGACCTCGGAGTGGGCGGGGTCGAAGGTCCAGGAACCGGGGACGAGACCGTTGAGCTGGGACATGGTGTTCTCCTTGGGGATCGGTGGCGAGCAGGTTGTTGCTTCGTCAACTACTCTAGGAGCACCTTGGTGATGTGTCAACAACAAAGTCCGAAGTTCTTCCGGGTCCCCGGGGGCCGCCCCCGGACGTTCAGGCCTCTGGGTCCAGGGCGGAGCGGTCGTTGAGCTCGTGGAACCGGCGGCGGTGGTAGACGAGGGGGACGCCCGTGCCCTCGTGGCCGAGGACGTCGACCACGGCGGCGTTGAACACGAGGGCGGGCCCGGCCTTGATCCGGGCCAGCGGGACCGCGCGCAGGACCCGGGCGACGTTGAGCAGCCGGGGCTCCCCCGTCTCCAGGTACTCCCAGGGCATGTCCGCCCCGAAGCGCGGCGCCCCGGAGACGGCGAAGGACCGGGCGAGGTCGAGGTTCTCGGCGTCCAGCAGGTGCACCAGGAAGGAGTCGGCCTCGGCCAGCAGAGCGGCCGAGCCCTGACGGGCCTGCAGGGAGAAGCCGAGGATCGGCGGCACGGCCGACACGGAGGACACCGAGGACGCCGTCAGGCCCACCGGCCCCTCGGGGCCCCGCGCGGTGATGATCGCGACCCCCGCGGGGTGGTGGGCGAAGGCCGCCTTGAACGCCTCGCCCACGTGCTCGAGGTCCTGGAGGTGGTCGGCCGGGACCTCGAGGTCGGCGACCGACGCGGCCGCGCGCTCGGCCGGGGGACCGGGCCGCGGGACCGCGCTCAGCCGCGGCTCCTCCGCCGTCCGCTCGGGCTGCGGAGGGCTCTGCTCCGGCGCGCCGCCGGCGGGCGCGTCGTCGTCGTGCCCCCGACGAGGCCGGCGTTCGTGGTGCTGGGCCGCCATGAGTGTCCTTCCGTGGAGAGCCGTGGGAACGGTGCCGCCGGGCGGCCCCACCGGTCCACGCTACGTCCGGAACCGGAGCGGGAGTCAATCGATTCCGCCGCTGACGGGGCGGGAGAAACCCGACGTCACAGTCTTGCACGGGCGCCGTCGTCGTGTCCGGCGCCCCCCCGGGTCACCGGGTCAGGCCCCGGTAGCCGCGGGCGTAGTGCACCAGCGGGTCGTCGGCCCGGGCCTCCGCGACCCCGCGGCCCATCGCGGTCACCTCGCCCACGACGAGCCGGTGCGTCGCGGCGGTGTGCACGGCCACGGTGGAGAGCTCGAACCACGCGAGCGCCCCGTCCAGGACGGGCGCCCCCGAGCGCGGCGCGCGCCGGAAGGGCACGCGGTCCAGCAGGCCCTCGACCGGGTTGCCGGGGCTCGCGAGCCAGTTGGCGACCCCCTCCTGGTCCCGGCGCAGCACGGAGAGCGTCCACGCGCCGGAGGACTCCACCGCGTCGCAGATCCGCCCCTCCTCGAAGAGGCTCACGAGCATGGTGGGCGGGTCGTAGGAGACGTCGAGGAACCCGGTCACGGTCGCGGCGACGTCCCGCCGGCGGTGCCGGGCGGCCACGACCGCCACGCCGGAGGCGATGTCCGCGGCGAGCAGGCGGTAGGCGCCGACGTCCTCGGCGTCCGGCGCCGCCGGGTCGATCAGGTGGGCCGGTGCGGGATCGGGAAGCTCCATCCCGCCAGTCTGGCACGGGGACTCAGCGCTCCGGCCGGGACCGTCCCGTCATCCGGAGGGTCAGGTTCAGCCGCCCGCCCTTCATGCCCAGCGCGGCCGCCCCCGTACCGGGGCGGATGCGCGGCACCCCGTGGAACGCGTAGCGGGAGGGTCCGCCGAAGACGAAGAGGTCGCCGCTGCGCAGCTCCACGTCCCGGTACGGCGCCGAGCGGGTCTGCGTGTTCCCGAAGCGGAAGACGCAGGTGTCCCCGAGCGAGAGGGAGACGATCGGCGCGGCGGAGGCCTCGTCCCTGTCCTGGTGCATGCCCATCCGGGCGTCGGCGTCGTAGAAGTTCACCAGGGCGGTGTCCGGCCGGTAGTCCTGCGCGTCCGGGCTGCCGGGGCCGTAGGCCTCCTGGGCGGCCCGGCGGCCCAGCTCGGTCAGCCACGGGGGCATGTCCGGTGCCCGCTTGCGCTCCCCGGTGCGCAGATAGCGGTAGGGTGCCCAGTCCCAGCCCAGTGTCGTGGAGCGCACCGACATCCGGCCGCCGCCCGGGAGCACCATGTGCCGCATGGGCACCGGGCCCACGGCCCACTCCCGGCAGCGGAGCACCAGGTCCCGCTGCTCCTCGGGCCCGAGCCACCCCGGCACGTGGACGGCGCCGGGGGCGATCTCCGCGCGCTCCCGGGGCAGCTCGAACAGCTCGGGCGCCGAGAACGGGGTCGAGGGGTCGATCATGCTGCCGAGCGTAGCCGCGACCGCCGACACCGCGCACCGGCACCGCGGGCGGCGGCACCGGTGTGCGCCCCGCCACGGCGGCCCCGGGCGGAGAGGAGTAGCGTGGAGGTTCTCCCGATCACCGTGAAAGGTCCGCCGTGCCGCTGCCCCTGTCCGTCATCGACTTCGCCACCGTCCGCAAGGGCGCGTCCGTGGGCGAGAGCTTCGCCGACTCCGTGCGCCTCGCCCAGCACGCCGAGCGCCTGGGGTACCTGCGGGTCTGGTACTCGGAGCACCACAACATGCCCACGATCGCCTCCTCGGCCCCGGCCGTGCTGATCGCCCACGTCGCCGCGCACACCTCCACCGTCCGCCTGGGCGCGGGCGGCGTCATGCTGCCCAACCACTCCCCCCTCGTGATCGCGGAGCAGTTCGGCACGCTCGCCGAGCTGCACCCCGGACGGATCGACCTGGGCCTGGGCCGGGCCCCCGGCACGGACCTGCGGACGGTGCGGGCCATGCGCCGGGACCCCTCCGCCGCCGAGCAGTTCCCGCAGGACGTCCGCGAGCTGCAGGGCTATCTCAGTGGCCGCTCGCTCGTCCCGGGGGTCAGCGCCGTGCCGGGCGCCGGGACGGACGTGCCCCTCACGATCCTGGGCTCCTCGCTGTTCGGCGCCCAGCTCGCCGCCGCCTACGGGCTGCCCTACGCCTTCGCCTCCCACTTCGCCCCCGACGCGCTCGTGGACGCCGTGGCCGCCTACCGCGCCGGGTTCCGTCCCTCCGAGCAGCTCGCGGAGCCGTACGTCGTCGCGGCCGTCAACGTCATCGCCGCGGACACCGCCGAGGACGCCGCCGAACAGCTCGGGACCGCCCGGCGCGAACGGGTGCGCGCCATGGTGGGCCGCGGCCGCGAGCTGAGCGAGGCTGAGCTGGACATGGTGATGGACAGCCCCGCCGGGCAGCAGATCCTGCACATGCTGCACTGGTCGGCCGCGGGCACGGGCGACGAGGTCCGGTCCTCCCTGGAGGACTTCGCGGTCACGGCGGACGCCGACGAGCTCATGATCGCCCCCGCGTCCCCCACCCAGGAGCAGGTGCTGCGCTCCCTCGAGCTCCTGGCCGGGGCCTGGGGTCAGGACGCCGGGACAGACCTTCCCTCCGCCGCGTCGCGACTGTAAATTCAGGGAGTCACCGGCGTCCGCCGTCACGGCGCCGCCCCCGGGAGGCGCCACCGCCCCCCGAAAGGTCCCCGCCATGTCCTCAGTCACCGCCCGACGCACCGTCACCGCCCTGGCCGCGGCGCTCGCCCTCTCGGGCGCGGCCGCCTCCCCCGCCGCCGCGACCCCGCGCACCGTCGAGGTCGTCAACCTCGGCGACTCCTACTCCGCGGCCTTCGGCACGGGCGGGCTCCAAGCGGTCGAGGGCGTTCCCGGCTGCGTCCAGGGCACGGGACGGGACCACGTCGACAAGCTGGACGCGCACCCCCGGATCGAGGTGACCCTGGACGCGGCGTGCGCCGGCTACGAGACGCACGAGGTGCGGAACCTCGTCGCCGCGCAGCCGGTCGCCGACGCCCTCGACTCGGCCGACCTGGTGACACTGACCCTCGGGGGCAACGACATCGGGTGGGGCGGGTTCGTCGAGGCGTGCAGCGCCCCCGCCGAGGCCGCCTACGGCCCGGCGCCGTGCGACGCCAAGCTCGCGGAGGCCCCCGCGCTCATCGCGTCCGCCGCCGCCTCCGCGGCCGAGACCGTCGCGGCCGTCGACGCCGCGTCGGACGCGCGCATCGTGGTGCTGGGCTATCCGCACCTCTTCGACGACCGTGCGGACAGCCCGCTGATCTCCGCCGAGCGGGCCGCCCAGCTCAACGACTGGACCGACGAGCTCAACGCGGCTCTCGCGGCGGGCGTGGAGGAGGAGGGCGCCGTCTTCGTGGACGTCACCGACCGCTTCCGCGGCCACGGCGTCGGCTCGGCGGACCCGTGGATCCTCTTCGGCCCCGACGCCGGCAGCCACAACCTGCACCCGACCGAGCGCGGGTACCTCTCCGGCTACTTCCCGGGGCTCCTCGGGCAGGCCGCCCGGGCCCGCTGACCGCTCGCCGGCCACGACGCAGGCCCCGGACCGTCGGTCCGGGGCCTGCGTCGTGGCCGGTGCGTCACCGGCGCCCGGCCGGGGTGCGGCCGGGCGCGGGTCAGGCGTTCTTCGTCTCGTCCCTGACGGACTGCGCCGAGTCCTGGGCGGAGGTCTTCAGGTGCTGGGCCTCGCCCTGGCCCTGCTGCTTGACCTCCTGGGCGCCCGACTGCGCGGTCTCCTTGACGGACTGCGCGGCCTCCTGCGCCGGCTCCTTGAGGTCCTGGGCGACCTCCTGCGCGGCGCTCTTCGCGGACTCGACCGCGTGCTGGGCGTGGGGCTGCACCCGGTCCGCCGCGTCGGCGACGAGCTCCTGCTCCTTCTGCGTGGAGGGCAGCAGCGAGCCGACGAGCCAGCCGGCGCCGAGGGCGATCAGACCGGCGGCCAGCGGGTTGCCCCGGGTCTTCGCCCGGGCCGTGGCCGGGGCGTTCTGCACGGCGCCGCGGGCCTGGTCGGCGCGGTACGCCGCCTCGTCCCGGACGTCGCCGGTGGAGTAGCCGCCCACCGTGAACTCGTCGTCGGAAGAACCCATGACTCGCTCCCTCACTCCGTGCACGGTGTCCTGGACCTTGCCGCGGACCTTGTCCTTCTGCCGCTCGACGACGCGCTCGGGCGTCACCTTCTCCGCGACGGCGTCGACGTCGGAGCCGAGCCGAGCGCGGGTGGCCTCGATGTCGGCGCGGATCTGTTCGGGGTTCTGCTGGCTCATCGGTTCTCCTTCTTGGAGGGCTTCACGGTGTCCGGGATCTCGGAGACGGTCTCGCGGGTGAGGGGCAGCGGATCCTGGGTCGCCTCGGTCATCTCCCGCTTGCCCTCGTTGAGGTTCTTCTTGCCCATCGCGGCGAGGATGCCGGCGATGACGGCCCAGAGCACGGCCACGATGACCGAGGACCAGGCCAGGCCCACGAGGTTGCTCAGTCCCCACATGAGGGCGAGGGACAGGAAGAGCAGGACGAAGTGTCCGGCCACGCCGGCCCCGGCGAGCATGCCGGCGCCCTTGCCCGTGTCCTTGGCGGACTGCTTGGCCTCCTGCACCGCCTGCGTCGTCTCGGCCTTGGCGAGCGCGATCTCCTGCTGGATGAGGGTGGAGAGGTTGGTGCTCAGCGACTTGAACATCTCACCGAGCGACTCGTGCTCCGCCCTGTTCTCGGCGTTCGAGGGGGGAATGGGATGGCTCATCGACGGTCGCCCTCCTGGTCCGGGTAGACGGTGCCGGGCACGCGGTCGGTGTAGGTGCGGGCCGCCTCGCCCTGCTCGTCGGAGCGGTAGGCGTAGGGGTCGGCCGGGGTGTAGCCCGAGGTCTCGGTCGCCGTGAGGTTGCGGTCGTAGCCCTGGTCGTAGACGGCGCCGGTGGCGACGCCCGTCCCGGCCGCGGTGCCCTGGCCCTGCCGGCCGGAGACGCCGAAGTACTCCTTGGCGCCCTGGCGGTCGGTCGCGATCTCGTCGCTGTCCTTGACGCCGCGGGTGGCGCGACCGGCGAGGAGCCCGATGCCGGCGGCCAGGGCCAGGAAGGTCCCGGGGCGACGCGCCGCGAACCTGCGGACGTCCTGCAACAGGTCCTGGGCGTCCTTGTTCTCCAAGGAGGAGGCCACGGAGTCGACGCGCCCGGAGACGCTGCCGAGCAGACCCGTGACGAAGTCCGTCTCGGGCTTCTCACCGCGGGACAGGGCGTTGATCTCGTCGCTGACGGAGCGGACGCTCGAGGCGATGCGCTCCTGCTGGGGGGCCACCTGGTCCCTCAGGTCGCTCCGGAGCTGGCCGAGGAGGTTCTGCGCCTGGGCGGTGGCCTCCTGCTTGACGGCTCCGGCCTGCTCCTTCGCCGTCTCCTTGACGCGCTGGCCGGAGCCGGCGGCCTCGTGCTTCAGCTGGTTCGCCTCGGCCTTGCCCTGCTCCGCCGCGACGTCCTTCTTGGACGAGGTGCCGGTCTGCGCCGCGTGGCTCGAACCGGCGTCGTAGGGGGTGGGGTCATAGGGGTTGGTGGTCATGATTCCGCCTTTCTGGAACATTTCATAAGTCCACTGATGGTGCGGGCTGGTTCTAGCCTAGGTCGAAGGCTCCACGGAGCCAAGCCCTTCGCCGGATCGGCGCGTCCTCACGGCGACGGGCTGCCGCCGTTGACGTTGAGGGTCTCGCCGATGACGTAGCTCGACTCGGAGGAGGCGAGGAACACGTAGGCGGGGGCCAGTTCCGTGGGCTGGCCGGCCCTGCCGAGGGGCGTCGACTGCCCGAACTCTGGCAGCGCGTCCTTCGGCTGCCCGTCCGAGACCTGGAGAGGCGTCCAGAACGGTCCCGGCGCCACGGCGTTGACGCGGATGCCCTTGGGCGCCAGCTGCTGGCCGAGGCCCTTGGTGAAGTTGTTGATCGCCGCCTTGGTCGACGCGTAGTCGAGGAGGTCCGGCGACGGCTGGTACGCCTGGATCGACGTCGTGTTGATGATGGAGGACCCCGCGGGCAGGTGCCGCAGCGCCGCCTTGGTGATCCGGAACATCGCCACGATGTTGACGGTGAAGGTGTCGACCAGCTGCTCGTCGCTCAGGTCCTCGAGGCTCTCGACCGCCACCTGCTTGCCGGCGTTGTTGACGAGGATGTCGAGGCCACCCAGCCCGTCCACGGCGTTCTCGACCAGGGACGTGCAGAAGTCCTTGTCGGTGAGGTCCCCGGGGAGGAGGACGGCCGTGCGACCGGCCTTCTCGATGGCGGCCTTGACCACCTGCGCGTCGGGCTCCTCGTCCGGGAGGTAGTTCAGGGCGACGTCGGCGCCCTCCTTGGCGAACGCGATGGCGACGGCCGCGCCGATGCCCGAGTCCGCCCCGGTGATCAGGGCCTTGCGCCCCTCCAGGCGGCCGGTCCCCCGGTAGGAGAGCTCCCCGCGGTCGGTCCTGGGCTCGAGCTCGACGTCCAGGCCCGGCTCGGGCTGGTCCTGCTTCGGGGGCGACAGGACGGGGTATCGCGTCACGGGGTTCTGGAACGCGAGCTGGTCCACCGTCTCGCGGTCGGCGTTCTCGGGGTTGCCGCTGTTCGTCTCGGCCATGCTCCACTTCCTCTCGTCGTGCACTGATCTGGACAGCATACTGATGATGCGGTCGGCAGGACAACGGCTTCTCTGTGGGAGAACAGGACACCCCGCGCCCCCGTGACGGAGGGACCGCCGAGGGGCACGGGGCGCAGGAGCGTACTGCCGCGGGGTGACCGCGCTCAGGCGTCGAGACGGTGCAGGAAGTTCTCCAGGGCGTCGTCGAACGCGGCGGGCTGCTCGAGGTTGGGGGTGTGCCCGGCGCCGTCGACGACGACGAGCTCCGCCCCGGGGGCCAGCTCGGTCATCCGCAGGCCGGCGCCGCCGTCGAAGGCGTCGTCCGCGCCAACCACGACGAGCACGGGGATCCGGGCGCCGCGGAGCAGCTCGGTGAAGTCCCGGCGCTCGGCGCGCCCGCGCATGGCCGCGGCGGCCCCCTTCGCGGGAGCGTTCTGGAGCATGGCCAGCACCTCGGCCGCCACCTCGGGGCGGGTCTCCACCGTCGACTCGGCGACCATCTTGCCCAGGACATTGCGGCCGTAGGCCTCCATGCCGCCGGTCAGCATGGCGTCCGCGGCGACGTGGCGGCGCCGCCTGCCGGCGGCGTCCTCCGCCTCGGGGACGGTGTCGTTGACGACCAGCGCCCGGACCCGGCCGGGGTGGCGGTGGAGGAGCTCCATGGCGATCTGGCCGGACATCGAGAACCCGACCACCACCGCCCGGTCGACGGCCAGGTGCTCGAGCAGCGCGGCCACGTCGTCCGCGAACTCCTCGGTGTAGACGATCCCCTCGGTGACCTCGGACCCGCCGAAGCCGCGCAGGTCGGGGGCGATCACCCGCCAGCCGCGGGAGGCGAACACCTCGACCTGACGGGTCCACATGCTGCGGTCGTAGGCGTGACCGTGCAGCAGGAGGAGCACCGGCCCCTCCCCCCGGTCGGTGTAGGTCATGGTGACCCCGTTGATCCGGGCGGTGGCGGGACTGACGTCGGGCATGGTGGGAGACCCCTCTCTCGGGCGTACGGCAGGAACGCCCCCAGGGTAGCGAAGGACGCCGCCGCAGGGCCGGGTCTCACCCGCGGCCGGAACGGCCCGCGGTCATTCGACGACGCCGCAGGCCAGCCGCGAGCCGGCGTCGCCCGTGCCCAGCGTGGCCTCGTCGGGTCCGCCGGGGGCGTAGCGCTCCGGGACGTTGGCGTGGTTGTCGGGGCCCGAGTGGACCATCACGGCGCTGCCGTCGTCGTCGGCCACGAGGTCCTGGACACCGAAGCGGTCTGTGACCGTCGTGAGGAAGCCCGCCCCCTCCTCCGTCACCAGGAGACCGGGGAGGTCGCCCCGGTGGCCGGGGTGCTCGGCGTCCTCGTTCCCGAGGTGACCGCCCGCGGAGAGGAACGCGCCCGTGGTGCCGGGGTCCCCCGGGGCCGTGCTGTCGGGCTCGCAGAGGCCGGTCGCGTGCACGTGCAGTCCGTAGAAGCCGGGCTCGAGTCCCTGCACCTCGGCCACGACCTCCGCGCCGGCGGCGACCTCCGAGAAGCTGACGCTGCCGACCTCCGCGCCCTCGGCGTCCTGGAGGACGGCGCGGGAGCCGGGAGCCGCCTCCGGGGCGGCCGACGTCTCCTCGACCACGGCGCTGTCGTCACCGCCCCCGCCGCAGCCGGCGAGCACCAGGGCGGTCGTTCCGATCACTGCTGCCATCAGCCTGCTCCGTCGCACGGCTCCTCCTCGTCGTCACCGGGTCCTGGTCCTCGACCATAAGCCGTGGTCGGAGGGGATTCAACGAAGACGATGGGTGTTAAATGCGGGGAGCCCCCGCACCGTGTGGTGCGGGAGCTCGACCCTGGTGGTGTGGTCCGGCGGTGTCCTACTCTCCCACACCCTTCCGGGTGCAGTACCATCGGCGCTGCGGGTCTTAGCTTCCGGGTTCGGGATGGGACCGGGCGTTTCCCCCACGCTATG
>NZ_PDDL01000076.1:0-17341 GCF_020833785.1 Kocuria sp. CCUG 69068 | reverse complement strand
CGCCAGGAGCACGGCTCCGGCCGCGGCCCCGACCACGATGCGGCGGGCGGTGTCCACCGGCACGGACGTGCCCAGCGCCTGCAGCAGGTCCGCGATCCGCAGGTCCGCCAGGAGCCGGAGACGGCGGCGGGCCGGCGGGGCCGGCGGCCGCCGCCGCACCGACCCGCTCGTGGGGCTCGCGGTCGCGCTGGTCGTCACGAGAGCCTGCTGCGCGTCCCGGACCGCTCCCGGCGCAGCCCGAGCGCGTTGAACAGGAGCACGACCGTGCCCGCGAGGGCGACGACCACGCCCATGGTGCACAGCCAGCCGACGGGGAACCCGCTCAGCTGCTCGTCGAGGAAGGTCGCGTGGGCCGTCATGGCCAGGAACAGCAGCACGGCCGGTGCCACGGAGCGCGGGCGGGACAGCGGGGTCGCGGCGGCCACGAGCGGCAGGAGCACCCCGGCGACCGCCAGCCCGCCCACGAGGAGGGACCACAGCCCGACCGGGACGGTGCTGGTGCCCCGGCCCTCGAGGAGGATCGCGGTCAGGGCTGCGGCGCTCAGGACGGCCACGGTGACGAGGACCAGTCGGACGTGGTTCTGGGTGAGGGTCGGCACGGTGGGCACTCCTGGTGGTCGAGGATCTGATGAGCGGTGGGGGCGGGGCCGGCGGCGGGCTGGGGGGCGGCTGGAACGGTGGCCGGGTCACACCATGGCGACGAGCGCGGCGGTCGCGACGGCGACGACGAGCACGAGCACCTGGCGGCCGGCGCCGCAGGACCTCCACCGGCCGCGGTAGAGCAGCGCCGCGGCGAGGGCGAGGACCAGCACCGCGGCCGCCTCCACGGGTCCCTCCGCCATCCGCCCGGTGGCCAGGGCCCAGCCCTGGGACAGCACCGTGAGGCCGCCGACCACCAGCGTGTAGAGCCCGATCCGCTGCCCGCCGCCGAGCGGCAGGCCCTGCGGGAGGAGTCTGCTCTCGAGGAGCCCGGCGAACCAGAGGTACAGGGCGAGGACCACGGCGAAGACCAGGACGCCGACGAGCACGGCGACGTTGACCGAGAGCCCGATCAGGGACGGGTCGACCCCCTGCAGCTCGCCGGTCACGGCCGCCGCGGCCTGGTCCTGCATCTGGTCGGTGGTCGCCGGCAGCCGCAGCAGCAGCAGCCCGAGCCCCACCGCCCAGAGGACGGTCCGGACGGGCCGGGTGGTCGCCGGCAGCGGACGGGGGGCAGGGGTCCCGGCGCCGGGGTGGGCGGAGACGTGGAGGCTGGACATCGGGGTCCTTCCGGTAGCGGGGGGAACGGCGGCGCTCACCGCCGGGCGATGAGCGCCGCCTCGATCCCCGCGGCGGCGAGCAGGAGGGTTGCGGCGAGGGCGAGGACGCCGAGGGAGGCCGGCAGCGCCGTGAGGTAGCTGCGCACCAGGCCGTGCCGGCGGGCGGTGAGGGCGGCGGTGAGGGGGAGCAGGCCCGCGGCCGCGGCCACGAGGCAGCCGAGGAACTCGAGCCCCGCGTACCACCCGGCCGCACCGGCGAGCGCGGCGGCGCCGACGTTGAGCACGCCGATCTTCGCCGTGGCCCCCACGTAGACCGACAGCAGTGCCAGGGACGTGCCCGTGAGCAGGCCGCCGGTGAGCACGCCGCTGTAGAGCAGGGCGGCGGCGCCGAGGTTGCGGGCCAGGATGGCGCCGAAGGACCCGTCGTGGTCCTGACCGGCGCCGGCCGTGTCCTGCAGGGTCGCGGGGACGCGGGAGATGCTCTCGTAGCCCACCAGGAACCCCGCCACGAAGAGCGCCGTGGCGGCCGCCGCCGCCCACCCGAGGGCGCGGCGCGCTGCGCGGGCGTCGCGGGGAGCGGTGCGGAGGTCCGTGGGCACGGTCTTCATGGCGGGGGTCCAGGCAGCGTCAGCGGAGCGGGCGGCGGCTCAGGCGATGGCCAGGCTGCGGGCCTTCTTGGACAGGTACCAGCGGATGGTGCCGACGACCGCGCCGCCGATGCCGAAGCCGAACATCGCGGCCACGAGGGTCAGCGCCCAGCCGCCGGCCTCGACCGCGGCCACGATCTGGCTCGCGGACGCGGCGGAGATGCCGAGGGAGCCGGCGACCCAGGCGATGCCGACACCGCCGAGGACGAGGCCGAGGACGGCGATGGAGGCGGCGGCCGAGACGGGCAGGACCGTGCGGACGGAGGGGGTGCGGGGGGTGGTCATGAAGAGCTCCTGTGTTCCCGAGGTTTCTGTGGGGGGGGTGCATCATCCGGCGGGTTCCCCGGGTGATGGCTCAGAATCTACGAGAGCCGGGAGGCCGCGGCCATCGGCCGAAGGAATGGTTCCGGACCGTCCGGAGGATGCCGCCGGCCGGTCCGGAAGGACGTCACTGCAGCACCGGCAGCTGGAGCGGGTAGCGGTACACCTCGCCCTTGTTGGCCTTGAGCACGGCCAGGACGTGGCACACCACGAGCAGCACCGCGGCGAGGATCCACAGCACGATCGCCACGGGGATCAGGATCACGGTGAACAGGCACACCCACGCCACCACGTTGAGCAGTCACATGGACAGGTTGAAGTTGAACGACCCGGCGGAGGTGGCGCGCAGGAACGCGTTCTTGTCGCGGTGGACGAGCCAGACGACGAGGGGACCCACGAATCCGAGCCACCCGACGGAGACCAGCGCGCCGATCAGTCCGGACAGGTGGGTGAGGACCGCGATGGTGCGGTCGTCCCCCTGCGCCCGGTACTGCGGACGGGGTGCTGACGGTGGAAGGTAGGACATGGGGTTCTCCTGGTGGGCAGTGGCGGAACCGGTCGCGGCACCCGGTGCCGCGGACGCCGGACCGGCGCGGTGCAGCCAGCGTATCGGGGCCGGGCCCGCGCCCGGTATGGGGGAAGACCGCACATGACGGCGGCGGATCCCCGCCGTCACGCACGGCACCGACGACGGCGACGCGACGCGCGCAGGTCTACGATTCTCGGCAGACCGTTCCCGGCCCGCCCCCGCGGGCCTCTTCCCGAGGGAGGCCCGTGGCTCCGCAGCTGCGCCCCAACAAGTACGCCTACCGGGCCATCGTGCTCGCCGGCCTCGCCGCGGTGAAGCTCTTCCGCGTGCCCCTGCTGGCCTCGGGCGAGGAGCACCTGCCCACCGACCAGGTGGTGCGCGGCCTGCACCGGGAGGTCCGCCCCGGCCGGGGCGCCGTCGTGGCGGTGACCCACTTCGGCTACCTCGACTTCGTCTTCGCGCAGCTGGTGGTCTGGCGCCGGCTGCGGGCCCACTCCCGCTTCCTCATCACCCGCAAGCACACCGGCAGCGCCTTCGTCACGGCGGTGTGCCGGCTGTGCGACCACGTGGTGGTCGACCGCGCCGACGGCGCCCCGGCCTACGCCGAGGCCGTGGCCAAGCTGGCGCGCGGCGAGTTCCTCGCGGTGTTCCCGGAGGGCGGGGTCAGCCGCAGCTGGACCGTGCGCCCGCTGCGCACCGGCGCCGTGCGCATGGCCGCCGAGACCGGCGCCCCCGTCATCCCGGTGTCCGTGTGGGGCGGCCACCGGATGCTCACCCGCGGGCGCGGCAGGATCCGGCTGCGCGACGTGTGGCGCACGCCGGTGCGCGTGCACGTCGGCCCGGTGCTGCGGGTGGACCCCGACGAGGACGTCCGCGCCGCGAGCGCCCGGCTGCGCGCGGTGCTGCAGGAGGGGATCGACCGGTGCATCGACAGCTACCCCGTGACCCCGGAGCCGGGTGCGTGGTGGATGCCGGCGCACCGGGGCGGGAGCGCGATCACGGTCCAGGAGCAGATCGACGCCGACGCCCGGGAGCGGGAGGCCTACAAGCGCACCGGCTGAGCCCGGCCGGGGCACCGTCTCAGCGGAAGCCGGCGCGCAGCACCAGCTCGAGCTGGAACCGGCTCCTGGGGTCGTTGAGGCGGTCCCCGAAGACCTCCCGGAGCTGGTTAACCCGGTAGCCCACCGTCTGCTCGTGGATGTTCAGCTCGGCGGCCATCGCCGCGCGCTGCCCGTGGTGCTCGAGCCAGCACAGCAGGGTCGCGACCAGCCGCTCCCGCTGCCCGGCCTTGAGCTCGTCCAGCGGGGCCAGGCACTGCGCGGCGAGGTCCGCGACCACGCTGCGCTCGCTGTGCAGGACGAGCTCCATGAGGTGCTCCGAGACCCACAGCGGCCCGGCGTCGGCCGGTTCCTCCCGCTGCAGCAGATCCCGGGTCAGCACGGCCAGGCGCAGGGACTCGGGGGCCGCGTACCAGGGCCGGCCCGGGCCGATCACCGCGCCCCGGCCGGTGAGCGCGCGCTCCAGCTCCCGGCGGCCGGTCGGCGAGGAGGGCTCGGGGACCACCGCCACCACGTCGCCGGGGCGAGACGTGAGCAGCGCCCGCTCCCCGAGGCGCGAGCGCAGCCCCACCCGCCGGTCGGCGGCCAGCGTCACCACGACCACCCGGTCGGGCACCGGCCACCCCGCGGCGGCGGCGGCCGTGCGCACCGCGTCCTCCACCACGTGGCCGCGGACGAGCATGTCCGCGAGCGCGTCCAGCAGACGGTCCCGCTCCCCGGCACGCTCGGACTGCTCCATGGCATAGCCCTCGGCGCTGGCCGCGGAGAGCTCCTCGATGTAGGCGAACACGGACTCCGCGAGGCCGATCAGCACGGACGCCTCGAACCCCGCGTCCATGGCCACGCGGGAGAGCGAGCGCAGCGTGGTGCGCGCCCCGGAGCGGTAGGCCGCGAAGAGGGCGTCCATCGGCCGGCCCTCGCGCACCTCGCCGCGGCCGAGCCCCTCGTAGACCCGCCGGTCGTCCCCCATCAGCGCCGGCTGCTGGGTGCCGGGCAGCTGCAGGAACCGGGTCAGGGCCACCTCGACCCCGCGCCGGATGCTGTCGCCGAACAGGCCCTCCAGCGGCCGGGCGTAGACCGGGACGTCGAGCCGCACGGCGTCCAGCAGCTCCTCCGTCACCGCCGGCAGGTGCGGGACCAGGAGGGGGGTCAGCGCCGGCGGCAGGGAGGTCCACGGCAGCTCCCGGTCCGCCCGCCGCCCCGGCTGCGCGTGCTCCGTCGTGTGGTCCACCCGCTCCACGATCCCCCGCTTTCATTCCGACACCACAATTTCTCTGCTGAAAGAGTACGTGACGGGACGAGAACTGCCGTCGGATTTGGGGCACAGTTATTACGTGCCCCAACTGCGACTGTTCACCCGCCTGGCCTCGGCCTTCACCACGCCCCGCTCCCCCGAGGACTTCCTGCGGCTCATCGACCCCCTGGCCAGCGCCCGCCAGCTGCGCGGCCTGGTGACCGCCGTGGTGCCCGAGACCGCGGACTCGGTGACGATCCGCTTCCGCCCCGGCCGCGGCTGGAACGCGCACGAGGCCGGCCAGTGGGCCCGCATCGGCGTGGAGATCGACGGCGTGCGGCACTGGCGCTCCTACTCCCTCAGCACGGGCGCCGGCCAGGACCCGGCGATCACGGTGACGGCGATGGGCAAGGTCTCCACCGCCCTCGTCCGGGGGACCCGGCCCGGCGACGTGCTGTTCCTCGCCCCGCCCGAGGGCGACTTCGTCCTCCCCGAGAGCCCGCGCCCGCTGCTGATGCTCACCGCCGGCAGCGGCCTGACGCCGGTCATGTCCATGATCCGCACCCTCGTGCCCCGCCGCCCGGACGCCGACCTGGTGCTCGTGCACTCCTCGCGCTCCCCGGAGGAGTCCCTGTTCCGCGAGGAGCTGCTGGAGCTCACCGACCAGTTCCCCGGCTTCCGCCTGGTCCAGTGGTTCACCGGTGAGCGCGGCCGCCGCCTCGACCTCGCGGGCACCGCCGACCTCGACGCCGCGTGCCCCGACTGGCGCGACCGTGCCGCCTACGCGTGCGGCCCCGCCGACTTCCTCGACGCCGCCGAGGCGCTCTGGCAGCGGGAGGAGGGCGAGCTGCGGGTCGAGCGCTTCGCCGCCGTGGTCGCCCCCGGCTCCGGCGGGGAGGGCGGGCGCGTGACCTTCGAGAAGTCCGACAAGGAGGTCGAGGCCGACAGCGCCACGACCCTCCTGGCCGCCGGCGAGGACGCCGGTCTGATGATGCGCAGCGGCTGCCGCATGGGCATCTGCCACGCGTGCGTGACCCCGCTGCTCTCCGGGCAGGTCCGTGACACCCGCACCGGCGAGGTCCACGGCGAGCCCGGCCACCTCGTCCAGACCTGCGTGTCCACGGCCGCCGGTCCCGTCAGCCTCGACGCCTGACCCCGAAGCTTCCAGCACTCGTTCCCCGACCCCGTTCCGAAAGGACCGACACCATGACGATCGTCACCCCCTTCCTGCTCGACTCGGGCCGCCCCACCGAGTCGGCCAAGCCCTCCGCCGCCGCGCACCTCTCCGACGAGCAGGTCGAGGAGCTGGGCCGCGAGCTCGACGCCCTCCGGGAGTCCGTGATCGCCACCCGCGGGGCGAAGGACGCGGCCTACATCCGCCGCGTCATCGCCACGCAGCGCTCCCTCGAGCTGGCCGGGCGCGCCACGCTGCTGTTCGCCAAGCACAAGCCCGCCTGGTTCGCCGGCACCGGCATGCTGACCGTCGCCAAGATCCTGGAGAACATGGAGATCGGGCACAACGTGCTGCACGGGCAGTGGGACTGGATGCGCGATCCCGACATCCACTCCACCACCTGGGAGTGGGACTTCGTGACCCCGTCCCGGGCGTGGCAGCACACCCACAACGACCTGCACCACACCTGGACCAACGTGGTCGGCAAGGACCGGGACGTCGGGTACACCATCCTGCGCATGGACGAGGACCAGGAGTGGAAGCCCTGGAACCTCGGCAACCCGGTGTACAACGCGCTGCTCGCCCCGGTCTTCGAGTGGGGGATCGCCATCTACGACCTCGAGCTCGACGAGTACCGCGAGGGCCGCAAGCCGAAGTCGGAGCTCCGGCGCAGCCTGAAGGCCCTCGGGGCGAAGTTCCTGAAGCAGGCCGCGAAGGACTACGTGGCCACCCCCGCCGCCGCGGCCCTGGCCGGCTCCGGGAAGCAGGCCCTGACCGCGACCCTGACCGCCAACGCCGTCCGCAACGTCTGGGCGCACGCCGTGATCTTCTGCGGCCACTTCCCCGCCGGGGCGGACACGTTCACCGAGGAGCAGATCGAGGGCGAGACCCGCGGCGACTGGTACGTGCGGCAGATGATCGGCTCGGCCAACATCTCCGGGTCGAGGCTGATGCACCTCATGACCGGCAACCTGTCCTTCCAGATCGAGCACCACCTGTTCCCGGACCTGCCCTCGAACCGCTACGCCGAGGTCGCCGTCAAGGTGCGCGAGATCTGCGAGCGCTACGAGCTGCCCTACACCACCGGGCCCCTGCCGAAGCAGGTCGCCTCCGCGTGGGCGAAGGTGTTCCGCCTGGCCCTGCCCTGATCCGTCCCCGCACGACGACGGGCCGAACGGCCGCGATGCTCCGGCACGCGGCCGTTCCGCGTGCCGGGACCGGGCCGGGCTCCTGTCGGGCGGCGTTGGTAGGCTCGCGGGACCCGCACGAAAGGCAGGCCATGAGCTCTCCCCAGCGCGTCCTCATCACCGGTGCCACCGGTTACATCGGAGGGCGCCTGGCGCCCAGGATGCTGGAGGCCGGGCACACCGTGCGCGTCGCCGTCCGGTCCCCCGGCAAGCTGCGCGCCGTGCCGTGGCGGGACCGGGTGGAGGTCGCCGAGACGGACCTCAACGACCTCGACGGGATGACCGCCGCGTGCCAGGACGTGCACACCCTCTACTACCTGGTGCACTCCATGGGCGGCTCCCGGGAGTTCGAGGAGGAGGAGGCCGAGATGGCCCGGACCGTGGCCCGGGCCGCGGAGCGGGCCGGGGTGCGGCGCATCGTCTACCTCTCGGGGCTGCACCCCCAGGGCGTGGAGCTGTCCCAGCACATGCGCTCCCGGGTCCGGGTGGGCGAGATCCTGCTCGCGAGCTCGGTCCCGGCGGTGGTCTTCCAGGCCGGCGTGGTCATCGGCTCCGGCTCGGCGTCCTTCGAGATGATCCGCCACCTCGGCGACACCCTCCCGATCATGCCGGCGCCGTCCTGGGTGACCAACAGCATCGAGCCCATCGCCGTCCGTGACGTGCTGTACTACCTGATCCACGCCATGGACCTGCCGGAGGGCCTCAACCGCACCTTCGACATCGGCTCCCGCGACGTCATGACCTACGCGGACGCCATGCGCCGCTACGCCCGGGTGGCCGGGCTGCGCCGGCGGGTGGTCTTCCACTTCCCCCTCCCCGCGCCCCGGCTGTCCGGGTTCTGGGTGGGCATGGTCACCCCGATCCCCCTGGGCCTGGCGGTGCCGCTCGTGCAGTCGCTGCAGCACGACGCCGTGTCGGGCGAGCACGACATCGACGACCACATCCCGCCGCCCCCCGAGGGGCTGGCCGGCTACCGCCGCGCGGTGGCGCTCGCGCTGAAGAAGATCGAGGACAACTCCGTGGAGACCACGTGGGACGTCCACTACAGCTCCTCCGAGGCGGCCGCGGACCCGCTGCCCTCGGACCCGGACTGGGCGGGGCGCACCGTGTTCGTGGACGAGCGCAGCCGCACGGGCCCGGCGCGGCCCGAGCAGGTGTGGCGGGTCGTCGAGTCCATCGGCGGGCGCAACGGCTGGTACTCGCTGCCCCTGGCGTGGCAGGTCCGCGGCGTCATGGACAAGCTCGTGGGCGGGGCGGGCCTGAACCGCGGCCGCCGCGACGCCACGGACCTGCAGGTGGGCGAGTACGTGGACTGGTGGCGCGTCGAGGCCATGGAGGAGGGGCACAAGCTGCTCCTGCACGCCGAGATGCGCGCCCCGGGCCGGGCGTGGCTCGAGCTGTCCGTGGAGCCCGAGGGCGAGGGCAGCCGGTACACGCAGCGGGCCATCTTCTTCCCGCGGGGCCTGCCGGGCCGGCTCTACTGGTGGGGCGTGTGGCCCTTCCACGGCTTCATCTTCCCGTCCATGGCCCGCAACATCCTCGCCACCGCCGCCGCGCTGGACGACCCCGCCCCCGGCGCCCCGGGACAGTCGGACCAGGCAGACCAGGCCGACGGGGCCGCGGCGCGGATCAGTCCTGCCGGGGAGACACCGGCCCGCGGCTGAGCCCCTCGGGGCCCGCCACGGGCCGGGGACCGGGGCGGCCCCACTCGCTCCAGGAGCCGTCGTAGACCGCGACGTCCTCGCGGCCGGCGAGGTGGGCGCCGAGCGCCAGGACGCACGCCGTGAGGCCCGAGCCGCAGCTGGTGACGATCCGCCGCCCCTCGGGCGCGGCCGCCGCGATCCGCTCCCGCAGCTGCGGCAGCGGCAGCAGCCGCCCCTGCCCGTCCTGCAGGTCGGTGTAGGGCAGGCTGACCGCCCCCGGCATGTGCCCGGGGCGCAGACCCGGCCGCGGCTCGGGCTCGGTGCCCGCGAACCGGCCGGCGGAGCGGGCGTCCAGGACGGTGGCGTCCGGGTCGGCCAGGGCGCGGGCGACGTCCTCCGCCCCGACGAAGCCGCCCGGACGGGGCACGAGCTCCACGTCGCCGGGCTCGGCCGGCGGCGCGGCGTGCGCCCCCGTGGGCCGGCCCTCCGCGGTCCACGCCGGGAGGCCGCCGTCGAGGACGGCGACCCGGTCGAAGCCCGCGGTCCGGAGCAGCCACCAGACGCGGGCGGACGCGAAGACGCCCTTGGCGTCGTAGGCCACCACCGTGCTCGAGTGCGAGATGCCGAGCGCCCGGGCCGCCGCGCTCAGCTGCTCCGCCGGGGGCGCCGTGTGCGGCAGGTCCGAGGACGGGTCCGAGAAGGCCCCGTCCAGGTCCAGGAGCACCGCCCCGGGGAGGGCCTCCTCGGTCCGGTTGAGCGTGGAGCTCGCGTCCACGAGCACCAGCCGGGGGTCCTGGAGGTGCTCGGCCAGCCAGTGGGTGCTCACCACGGGCCCGGGGAGCTCGAGCGATGCGCTGATGTCGTCGTTCCGGGTGCCGGTGCTCATGCGTCCAGGCTAGTTCCGCCGGGGCAGTACCGTCCCGGCAGCCGCACGGGGCGGGGCCGCGGCGGGGTCCCGGTAGCCTGGGCAGGTGGCCGAATCGCTCCGACAACGTGTCCTCGGCGGCGTCCGCGGCCTGGCGCCCGGTTACTTCGCCCTCGTCATGGCCAGCGGCATCCTCTCGGTGGGCCTGCAGATGCAGGGCTTCGCCGCGCTGTCCACGGCCCTGCTCGCGGTGTGCGCGGGCAGCTGGGCGGCGCTGTGCCTGCTCACCGTCTGGCGGTTCGCCGTCTTCCGTCGAGAGTTCGTCGTGGAGTTCCTCGACCCTCGCCGCGCGTTCGGCTTCTTCACCTTCGTGGCCGGCACGAACGTGCTGGCGTCCCGGCTCTCGACGACGGGCTGGCACGGGGCCACGGCCGCGCTCCTAGGACTCGCGGGGGCGGTGTGGCTGGGCCTCGGCTACGTGGTCCCGTGGAGCGCGGTGCTCTCCCGGCGCACCCGCCCCGTGGTCAGCACCGCCAACGGGACCTGGTTCATCTGGGTGGTGGCCAGCCAGTCCGTGGCCGTGGCCGCCGCGGCCCTGGACCCGGTGGTGGGCAGCGACGCCTGGCGGCACGTGCTGTCCGTCGTCGCGGTCGCCTGCTGGTCCGTGGGGCTGTTCCTCTACGCCGCGGCGGGCGTGCTCGTGACGCTGCGCATGATGCTCTATCCGCTGCGGCCGGTCGACCTGACCCCGCCGTACTGGGTGGCGATGGGCGCGTGCGCCATCACCGTGCTGGCGGCCTCCCGGATCGTGGAGATGTCCGACACCCCGATGGTCGCTGTGGTCCGCGGGCTCGTGGCGGGTCTGGGCCTGGTCTTCTGGGCCTTCGCCACCTGGTTGATCCCGGCCCTGGTGGCGGCCGGGTGGTGGCGCCACCGCGTGCACCGGGTGCCGCTGCGCTACGAGTCCTCGCTGTGGAGTGTGGTCTTCCCGCTGGGGATGTACGCCGTGGCCAGCATCTATCTGGGCCGCGCGGACGACCTGCCGATCGTGGGTCTGGTCGGGGCCGTCTGGCTGTGGGTGGCCCTGAGCGCCTGGGCGATGGTGTTCACTGCCATGCTCGTGCACCTGGTCCGCCGGCTGCTCCTCGGCCGGGAGGATCCGGCTCCGGCCTGGCCGGAGCCGGACGCGGCTGTCAGGCCGGACCCAGGGGGCGGACCGGGCGCCGCCCGCTGACCCGGCGGAACCGGCGGCGCCGGCGGCGCAGCCGACCGGGCGGAAAGGACCGGTCAGGCGGCGAGCGCGCGCTCGAGGTCCTCCAACTGGTCCTCGACGTCCTCGATGCCCACCGAGAGCCGCACCAGGTCCACGGGCACGGCCAGCGCGGTGCCCTTCACGGAGGCGTGCGTCATCTCCGAGGGGTAGCAGATCAGGGACTCCACCCCGCCCAGGCTCACCGACAGCGAGTACAGCCGGGTGCCCTCCGCCACCGCCCGGGCCGCGGCCTCCCCGCCGGTCAGCCGGAAGGAGACCATGCCGCCGAACCCGCGCATCTGCGCGGCGGCGAGCGCGTGGCCGGGGTGCCCGGGCAGCCCGGGGTAGAGCACCTGCGCGACCTCGGGGCGCTCCAGGAGCCACTCGGCGATCCGCTGCGCGTTGTCCTGGTGGCGCTCCATCCGCAGGCTCAGGGTCTTGAGCCCGCGGGCGGCCAGGTAGCTGTCCTGGGGGCCCGCCACGGCGCCGGCGGCGAACTGCTGGAAGCCGACCGCCTCGGCGAGCGGGGCCCCGCGCCACTGGGCCGTGCCCACGACCACGGCGCCGCCGAGCACGTCGGAGTGCCCCCCGATGTACTTCGTGGTGGAGTGCACCACGGCGTGCGCGCCGAGCTCGAGGGGGGTCTGCAGGTACGGGGACGCGAAGGTGTTGTCGACGACGAGCAGCGCCCCGGCGTCCCGGGCCAGCTGCGCCCACGCCGCGACGTCGGCGATGCCGAGCAGCGGGTTGGACGGCGTCTCGAGCCACAGCACCTTCGTGGCGCCGGGGCGCACGGCCGCCCGGACGGCGTCGAGGTCCGTGATCTCCACGGGCGTGTGCCCGATGTCCCACGGGGCGAGGACCCGGGTGATCAGCCGGTTGGTGCCGCCGTAGCCGTCGGCGCCGAGCACGATGTGGTCGCCCGGGCGCAGCACGGCGCGCAGCAGGGCGTCCTCTGCCGCGATCCCCGAGGCGAACGCGAACCCCCGCTCGCCGCGCTCCAGGGCCGCGAGCTGCTCCTCGAAGCCGCTGCGGGTGGGGTTGGAGCCGCGGCTGTACTCGTGCCCGGCGCGCAGCACGTTGATCCCGTCCTGGGCGAACGTGGAGGTCTGGTAGATCGGCGGGATGACCGCCCCGGTCAGCGGGTCGGGCTCCTGGCCGGCGTGGACGGCGGTGGTCGTGAAGCCCCGGTGGCGGGTGCGGGTCTCGGTGGGGGACGTCATGGCGGGGCTCACTTCCGGGTGGTCTGGACGGCGGTGACGACGGTGTCGAGGGCCTGGCCGAGGTCGGCCACGAGGTCCTGGGGGGACTCGAGGCCGATCGAGAGCCGGATCGTGGTCTCGGCGATCCCGCCGGCCCGGCGCTGCTCGGGGGTCAGGCGGCAGTGGGTCATGGCCGCCGGGTGGGCCACGAGGCTGCGGGTGTCCCCGATGTTGGCGACCAGCTTGAACAGCCGGAGCGCGTCGATGAACGGGCCCACGGCGCCGTCCGGGGCGGCGAGGTCGAAGGAGAACACGGAGCCGGTCCCGCGCGGGAAGTCCCGGGCCGCGATCCCGGCGCCGGGGTCCCCGGGCACGCCGGGGTGGTGGACGCGGGCGACGGCGGGGTGCCCGGCCAGGAACTCGGCCACCGCCAGCGCCGAGGCCGTGTGGCGGGCCAAGCGCAGGTCGAGGGTCTCGGTGCCCTGCAGGATCTGGCTGGCGTTGAACGGGGAGAGCGTGGTGCCGAGGTCGTGCACGTACTTCGCCCGGACCAGGTGCAGGTAGGGGCTGGCGGCGGCGCACTTGTCGACGAGGCTGAGTCCGCCCCAGCGGGCGCGGGCCTGGGTGAACTGCGGCCACTTGTCCGGCCGGGCGGACCAGTCGAAGGTCCCGCCGTCCACGACCGCCCCGGCGAGCGCGTTGCCGTGCCCGCCCAGGAACTTGGTGGCCGAGTGCACCACGATGTCCGCGCCCTTCTCCAGCGGCCGGTACAGGGCCGGGGACGCGAGGGTGTTGTCGACGACGACGGGCACGCCGGCGGTCCGGGCGACGTCGGCGATCCCGGGCAGGTCCGGGAGGGTGGCCAGCGGGTTGCCGATGGACTCGAGCAGGAACGCGCGGGTGTCGGGGCGCACGGCCGCGGCCCACGCCCCCGGGGCGGTGGGGTCCACGAAGGAGACCTCGATGCCGTAGTCCGCGAAGGAGTCGGTGAGCAGGTCCACCGTGCCCCCGTAGAGCTTCTCGGAGGCCACGAGGTGCTTCCCGGCGCCCTGGCCGAGCAGGGCCAGCAGCGCCACGGCCACGGCGGACTGGCCCGAGCCGGTCGCCACGGCACCCGCGCCGCCCTCGAGGTCGCTGATCCGCTGCTCGAGCACGGCCACCGTGGGGTTGCCGGTGCGCGTGTAGGTGAAGCCTGCCCGAGTCTGGGCGAACATCTGCCGGGCCGCCTCGTAGTCCGGGAACTCGAAGGCCGCGGTCTGGTAGATCGGCACCGTCAGGGTGCGCTGGACGACCTGGTCGTGGGTGCCGGCGTGGATCTGCCGGGTCGCGAGGTCGTGGTCGGTCACGGGGATGGACATGGCGCTGCTCCTGTGCCTTGCTCTTACCCGCACCGGTCATCCGCGCGGGCCCGGTGGGCACGCCGCGGAAGATGCAGGCCGCTTCCTCATCCGAACCACCCAATGAGCATGGGGTTGGTGCGTGACCAAGTCGGAGCTTGGCGATCACGTCTCGTGAAGCTGGAACAACACTATGCGCAGAGGTAGTGGGTGTCCCTCCGCGTCGGAAGATGACGACCGTGACGGTTCGTGACGCCGGCCGTGCGCGCCGGGCCCGGCGCGGGGCCGGCACGTCAGGCCCGGGTGTCGATGTCCTCGAAGATCAGGAACGTCTGGGTGTCCACCACGCCGGGCAGCTGCTGGACGTGCTCGAAGATCACCTGCCGCAGGTGCACGGTGTCCACGGCCCGCACGAGGAGCATGACGTCGAAGTTCCCGCCCACCAGGGCGATGTGGTGCACGGCGGGGATCGCCTGGAGCTGGGCGCACAGCTCCCGCCAGGTGTTCTGCTGGAGCTTGAGCGTCACGTACGCGGAGGCCTGCAGGCCCGCCCGGACCGGGTCGATCACGGTGCTGAAGCGCAGGATCACCCCCTCGTCCCGGAGCCGGTTGATCCGGGCGTAGGCGTGGGCGCGGGAGACGTGCACGGCCGCGGCGATCGCCGTCACGGACTGCCTCGCGTCCCGGGACAGCTCCGCGAGGATCTTCCGGTCGGTCTCGTCCAGCGGCACGGGGGTCGAGGGCACGGCGGGCTCCTTCGGGGCGGGTAGGGCGCGGGGCCCGGAACGTGACGGACGAATGCGTGTGCTCCACGCCACACTAGAACATTTCGTCCACGCGCGGTGCACTGTCCGTCTCAGACTTCTGCATTTTCCCCGCTCTGTGGATACGAACCATGCCCGGTTCCCATACTGGGGAGACAGAGCCGCACCACCTTCCTGCCCTCCCCGGACCGCGGCCGCACCGGGGACCGACCGAGGGGACACCATGAGCCAGACCGTCGAGACCCCCGAGGACCCGATCCTCCGGGCCTCCCAGAGCTTCGGCATCACACCGGAGCAGTACATGCTCCCGGCCCGCGGCGAGATCCGCATGGTCGACCCGAGCGGGCGGCTGCTCGCCCCCGAGGAGCAGGGCACCGGCCCCGGCCACGAGTACCCGCTGCCGGCCCCGGACGTCCTGCTGGGCGCCTACGAGAAGCTGGTGGTCGGGCGGCGGGTCAACGACCAGAACTCCGCGCTGGTCCGCCAGGGCCGGATGGCCGTCTACCCGTCCAGCCACGGCCAGGAGGCCTGCCAGGTGGCGGCCGCCCTGTGCCTCGAGGAGGGCGACTGGCTGTTCCCCACCTACCGGGACACCGTGGCGGTCATGACCAAGGGCGTGGACCCGATGCAGGTCATGGCGATCTTCCGCGGCGAGTGGCACAGCGGCTACGACCCGCACGAGCACCACGTGGGCATCCAGTCGACCCCGCTCACCACCCAGCTGCTGCACGCGGTGGGCGTGGCCCACGCCGCCAAGCTGCGCGGCGAGGACACCGTGGTCCTGGCGATGTGCGGGGACGGCGCCACCAGCGAGGGCGACTTCCACGAGGCCCTGAACTTCGCGGCCGTGTTCAAGCTGCCGGTCGTGTTCTTCGTGCAGAACAACGGCTACGCGATCTCCGTGCCCCTGTCCCAGCAGTCCGCGGCCCCGAGCCTCGCCCACAAGGCGGTCGGCTACGGCATGGCCGGCGAGCGCGTGGACGGCAACGACCTCGTGGCGCTGCTCGCCACCCTGCGGCGCGCCGTGGACCTGGCCCGCTCCGAGTCCGAGCCCCTCCTCGTGGAGGCGCACACCTACCGCATGCAGGCGCACACCAACGCCGACGACGCCACCCGCTACCGGGACGACGCCGAGGTGCAGGAGTGGATCGCCAAGGACCCGGTGACCCGGATGCGCGCCTACCTCGGCGCCGAGGGCGTGCTCGACGACGCGGCGGAGCAGCGCATCGCCGCCGCCGCCGAGGACGTCGCCACGGCCCTGCGCGACGGCATGAACGCCGACGTGGAGATCGACCCGCTCGAGCTGTTCCGCCACGTCTACACCGAGCAGACCCCGCAGCTCGCCGAGCAGGAGCAGTTCCTGGCCGCCGAGCTCGCCCGAGAGGAGACCGGACAGTGAGCACCCTGCACGCCCCCGCCCCGGCCGGCGAGGCCCCGGCGGTCAAGCCCGCCACCTTCGCCCAGGCGCTCAACACCGCCCTGGCCGACGCGCTGGCCGCCGACCCCGCCGTCGTCGTCTTCGGCGAGGACGTCGGCACCCTCGGCGGCGTCTTCCGCATCACCGACGGGCTGACGAAGCGCTTCGGCCGCACCCGGTGCTTCGACACCCCGCTGGCCGAGTCCGGGATCGCCGGCATGGCCGTGGGCATGGCGATGAACCGGATGCGCCCCGTCATCGAGATGCAGTTCGACGCCTTCGCCTACCCGGCCTTCGAGCAGGTCGCCTCGCACATCGCGAAGATGCACAACCGCACCCGCGGCACCGTGCGCCTGCCGATCGTCATCCGCATCCCCTACGCCGGCGGCATCGGCGGCGTGGAGCACCACTGCGACTCCTCCGAGGCCTACTACGCCCACACCCCGGGCCTGAAGGTGTTCACCCCCGCCACGGTCGAGGACGCCTACCTCATGCTGCGCGAGGCGATCGACTCGGACGACCCCGTCGTGTTCTTCGAGCCCAAGAAGCTCTACTGGTCCAAGGCCCCCGTGGACCTGGCCGAACTGAGGGACCGCTACGAGAACGGGGCGCCCGAGCGCCGGGAGGGCCGCGCCGTCGTCGCCCGCGCCGGCGAGGACGCCACGCTGCTGGCCTACGGGCCGTCCGTGCCGACCGCCGTGGCGGCCGCCGCGGCCGCCGCCGCCGAGGGTCGCTCGCTCGAGGTCGTGGACCTGCGCAGCATCGTCCCGTTCGACGACGAGACGGTCGCCGCGTCGGTGCGGAAGACCGGGCGCGTGGTGGTCGTGGCCGAGGCGCCGGGCTTCGCGTCCGTGGCCGCCGAGATCGTGGCCCGCGTCCAGGAGCGCTGCTTCCACTCCCTGGCCGCGCCCGTGCGCCGCGTGACCGGGTTCGACATCCCGTACCCGGCGCCCAAGCTCGAGGAGCACTACCTGCCCAGCGTCGACCGCATCCTCGACGCCGTGGACGACCTGCAGTGGGAGGACTGACCATGACCGTGAAGACGTTCACCCTGCCGGATCTCGGCGAGGGACTGACCGAGGCCGAGCTCGTGAGCTGGCTCGTCCAGGTGGGCGACACCGTCGCCGTGGACCAGCCGATCGCCGAGGTGGAGACCGCCAAGTCCGCCGTGGAGGTGCCCTGCCCCTTCGCCGGGACCGTGCACCAGCTGCACGGCACCTCGGGGCAGACCCTCGACGTCGGCGCGCCGCTGATCTCCGTCGACACCGCGGACCGGGCCGGGACGCCCGCCCCGCAGGGCGGCGGCCCGAAGGGCGGGCAGTCCTACCGGGAGGAGGAGCGCGCCGGGGCGGACCCCGCGGCGGCCGCCGCGGCCTCCGACGACGACGCCGGATCGGGCAGCGTGCTCATCGGCTACGGCACGCCCGCCGGCGGCACGGCCGGACGCCGGCG
>NZ_PDDL01000075.1:0-17558 GCF_020833785.1 Kocuria sp. CCUG 69068 | reverse complement strand
GACGGCCGGGTCCGCCGGGCCGACGACGACGACGCCCGCCGCCTCCCGGACCGCGTCCAGCGTGAGCTCCAGCAGGGTGCGCCCGGCTCGCCGCAGACCGGCCTTGGGCCGGCCGCCCAGGCGGGCGGAGCGGCCGCCCGCCAGGACCACGGCGTGGAAGACCGGGGCCGGTCCCGGGGCGCTCACGCGCTCATCCGCCGGAGAAGGGCGGCAGGACGTCGAGCACCGCCCCGGACGGGACCGGGGTGTCGGGATCGGGGCAGGCCACGCCGTCGAGCAGGAAGCTGGACCGGGCCAGCACCTGCGCCAGCGGAGGCTGTCCCGGTGGCGGCTCGGGGTGGGCCCGGGCCAGCAGGTTCTCCACGTCCCGGCGCGTGCAGGGCCGGTCGTCGGGGACCTCCAGGGTCTCGGCGTCGGTGCCGGCCGCAGCGCGGGCGGCGGCGAAGTAGCGGATCAGCATCCCTGCTCAGCCTCCGATCGCGCTCATCGAGCGCTCCGGCTGGACGTAGTCGGGGGAGTCCAGGCCTACGTGGTCCATGCCGTGGGCGGCCGGTTTCGCCCACATCGCCGCCCGCCAGCGCTCGGCCAGCTGGGCGTCGGTGGCACCGGCCCGCAGCAGCGGCAGCAGCTCGACCTCCTCGTGGGAGAACAGGCAGGACCGGATCCTGCCCTCGGCGGTGATCCGGGTCCGCTTGCAGTCGGCGCAGAATGGCTCCGTCACGGAGGCGATGACGCCCACCGTGCCCAGCGGCGGGTCCTGGGCGCCGGGGCGCAGGGCGGAGGCCGCGGCGGGGGGCGCCGCGGACGTCGCGTCCGAGGTCGCGCCGGAGTCCACGGGGGCGGCGCTGGCCGTGCGGGGGTGGACGTCCCAGAGCTCGGCCGGGGCGCCCTCGCGCGGGCCCGGGTGCGGGGTCAGCCGGTACCGCTCACCGAGCCGGTGGCGGATCTGGTCGGCGGTGACCATGTCCGCCCGGGTCCAGCCGTGGTCGGCGTCCAGGGGCATCTGCTCGATGAACCGCAGGGCGAAGCCGCGCGCCAGCGCCCACGCGAGTAGCTCCGGGGCCTCGTGGTCGTTGACCCCGCGCATCAGCACCGCGTTGATCTTCACCGGGGTCAGCCCGGCGGCGGCCGCCGCCTCCGCCCCGGCCAGCACGTCGGCGAGCCGGTCCCGGCGGGCCAGGGCGCGGAAGGTCGCCGCGTCCAGGGAGTCCAGGGAGATGTTGATCCGGCTCAGCCCGGCCTCGGCCAGGCCCTGGGCGCGGGCGGCCAGACCGATGCCGTTGGTGGTGAGCGAGACCGGCAGGTCCGGGTGGGTAGCACGGATCCCGGCCACGATCTCCTCGAGGTCGGCCCGCACCAGGGGCTCCCCGCCGGTCAGGCGCAGCTCGGTGACCCCGAGCTCGGTCACCCCGACGTGGACGATGCGGGTGATCTCGGCGGGGGTCATCAGCTGGGCGGCGGGCAGCCAGGGCAGGCCTCCGGCGGGCATGCAGTAGGTGCAGCGCAGATTGCACTTGTCGATCACCGACAGGCGCAGGTCGGTGGCGCGGCGGCCGTGGCGGTCCATCAGCCCGGCCCCGGCCGGGGCGCCGCTGGGGCCCGGACCGGTGTCGCGCAGCCGCGGCAGTCCCAGGGAAACGCTCATGTCACCGCCTCGGTGGTCGTCCCCGGCCCGCACGGTGCTCGGCGTGCCGGGATGGTCCGCCCAGTGTAATCAGTCCCCAGCATGCCGAGAACGCCCCGGGCGCCGTACGGCGTCACGCCGGCTCCGGCGGGGCCTGCTCGTCCAGCCGCGCGAGAGCATCCGTCCACCGGGCCTCCTGCTCGGCGGGCGACTGCTCCCACCACGGCGTGCCGCGCTCACCGAGGCCCAGCTTGGCGATCCCCACCCGGTCCCGCACGGCCCGCAGCTCCTCCTCCGTGCCGTCCCGCCGCACCGTGCGGACGGCCGCCCGGGCCCGGCCCAGGTGGGACGTCAGCCGGGCCGCGACGTCCTCGGGCAGCCCGGGATCCTGGCGGCGCCACCGCCGGCCATCCACCACGATCCACCGACCGTCCGGCGTGTGCTCCACATCCCGTTGCGTCATGGCCCCGATCCTGCCAGGACGGGCGCGCCCCGGCACCTACGCTGGAGGAATGAGCAGGCACGCGCAGCACCCGGTCCGCAGCGTCGACGAGCACCGCCGCGCGGTCACGGAGGCCCTGCGGGGTCTCCGCGTCCGGACGGAGACCGTGCCGCTGGCGGCCGCGGCGGGCCGGGTCCTGGCCGAGGACCTCGTGGCGCCCCTGAGCCTGCAGCCCTTCGACAACTCCCAGATGGACGGTTTCGCGATCCGTGCCGCCGACAGCCGGACGGCGCCCGGGGAGGACGGGCGCACCCCGTTCGTCGTCGTCGCCCCCGTGCCCGCCGGCCACGTCCCCGGCCCGCTCGGTCCCGGGGAGGCGGCCCCCGTCATGACCGGCGCGCCCCTGCCGTCCGGCGCGGACGCCGTGGTGCCCGTCGAGGAGTCGCTGCCGGGGGGCTTCCCGGCACCCGGGACGCACCTCCGGCTCCCGGCGGGCCAGCCGGCCGGGAGGTTCGTCCGCCGGGCGGGCGAGGACGTCGTCGCCGGGGACACGGCGCTGGTCGCGGGGCAGCGGCTCACCCCCGCCCGGATCGGGCTCGCGGCCGCGCTGGGGTGCGCGGAGCTGACCGTGCGCGCCCGCCCCCGGGCCGTGCTCTACACGACGGGCGACGAGGTCGTGGCGCCCGGCGCCGCGCGCGGCCCGGCCCAGATCTTCGACGCGAACGCGGCGATCCTGCGCGCCCAGCTCGCGGAGGCGGGCGTGGAGGTGGTCGGCGCCCACCTGCTCTCCGACGACGCCGGCGCCTTCGCGGCACGCCTGGCGGAGGACACCGCGCGGAGGCCCGACTTCTTCGTCTCCTCCGGCGGGGTCAGCGAGGGCGCCTACGAGGTCGTCCGGCAGGTGCTCGCGCCCCACGGCGAGTTCGTGCACGTCGCGATGCAGCCCGGGGGGCCGCAGGGCCTCGCGGCACCGGGCGGCGTTCCCTTCGTCTGCCTGCCCGGCAACCCCGTCAGCACCCTCGTGTCCTTCGAGATGTTCCTCCGCCCCGCCCTGACCGGGACCGTGGGCGCCCCGGCGCCGCGGGCCCGCCGCACGGGGCCCCTCGCGGAGGCCGTCCGGCCGCTGCCCGGGCGGACCCAGGTGCGCCGCGCCGTCTGGGACGGCGCCACGGTGCGGATGGCGGGCGGGCCCGGCTCCCACCTGCTGGCCGCCGCGGCCCGGGCCAACGCCCTCGCGCTCGTGCCGGCGGGCGGGGCCGAGCTGCCGGCGGGGACCCCGGTGGAGCTGCTGCTGCTCGACTGACCCGGTGCGCGCCCGGCCCGCGGGACCGCAGGGCCGCACCACCGCAGGACCCCACCACCGCCGGGGCGGCTCCGGCCGGGCCCGGGGCGCCGCGGCGGTGTCCCCGCCGCTCGCTAGACTGGTCCGCGCCCCCGCCCGGACGATCGCACAGAACAGGTCCCCATGACGTCCCTGCTCGCCCCGCTGCTCCTCGCCGCCACCGCCGTGATCCAGGCGCTCGGCCGCTACGAGTACCACCAGAACGGCATCACCGTGGTGGGCCAGATGCTCTTCCCGATCTTCTTCGCCGTCCTGGCGCTCTTCCTCGCCCGCCGCGGCGAGCGGGGCGCCTTCGGCACCGCGCACCTCGGGCTGCTCGTGCTCGGCGGCATCCTGTTCGTGCTCACCCTGGTGGGCTGGAACGGCACCGTCCCCCAGCTCTACCCCTCCGTGGGAATCTACTACGCGGCGTTCGCGCTGCTGGCGGTCCAGGCCGCGCTGCGCATCGCGGGGACCCCCCGGCGGCGGCGCGAGGACGCGCCGTCCGAGGGACCCTCCCCGCGGGGCTGAGCCGCTACGGGGTGTTCGCGGTCCCGCCGACGCGCTCGAGCACCAGTCCCGCCAGCTCCTCGGCACGGGTCTCCGGCAGCCAGTGGC
The DNA here is from genome assembly GCF_020833785.1 of Kocuria sp. CCUG 69068. Classification (NCBI taxonomy): domain Bacteria; kingdom Bacillati; phylum Actinomycetota; class Actinomycetes; order Micrococcales; family Micrococcaceae; genus Kocuria; species Kocuria sp. CCUG 69068. Next base: position 13,553 of record NZ_PDDL01000075.1, on the reverse strand, counting down.
CGGCGTCCAGCTCCACGAACCGGTAGGGCCCCCGCACGTGCTCGGCCGTGAGCTCCGCGGCCCGCCGGCCCAGGGCGGGGTCCCGGGCGCCCCACGCGTACGTGGTCGGCACGTCCACCGGTCCGGTGCGCAGCCGGGACAGCGGCAGGGCGCGGTACCAGTTCAGGGCGCCGGTGAGCGCGCCGGGCTCCCGCATCCGGGCCGCGTAGCGGGCGGCCTCCGCCGCGGGCAGGCCGGAGCGGAGCAGGAGCTGCTCGAGGCGCGGACCGAGCAGCGCCTCCGGGAGCCGGGGCAGCTGGAAGGCCCCGACGTAGGCCGAGCGCAGCGCCTGCGGCGAGCGGGTCAGGGAGCGGGCGAGCGCCCGGGGGTGCGGGACCGAGGCCACCGTCAGGGACGCCGTCCGCTCCGGCCGGTGGGCCGCGAGGGTCCACGCCACGATCCCGCCCCAGTCGTGGCCGACGACGTGGGCGCGCTCCAGCCCGGCGGCGTCCAGCAGCGCCACGGCGTCCTGGACGAGCAGCTCGAGCCGGTAGGCGCGGCGACCCCGGGGCCTGGCGCCGGGGGAGTAGCCGCGCTGATCGGGCACCAGCGTGCGCAGGCCGGCGCGCCGCAGCACGGGCGCGACCCCGGACCAGCTCGTGCCGTCCTGGGGGAAGCCGTGCAGCAACAGGACGGGCTCCCCGTCCGGGGGCCCGTCGTCGCGCACGTCGAGGCGCACGCCGGGGCGGAGGTCACCGGGAGGGCGGAGGGTCGGTCGGTCCATCCGGCCAGGCTAGTCCCGGCCGGCGCCCGTCCGCGCGAGAGCCGGGGCTCGGTCATCCCCTTTCCGCCGAGAAAAACAAGGGTGCCGAAATTCTTGACGGAAAATGAATTCTGAAATTGATGTGTCATGAATTCTTTTCCACCGAATTGCCGTTCATTGGTCCACAAGAAAATCCTAATTCAGAATGCCGAATTCGATAGATTGGCACCATGGTTGCCAGCTCCGTTCCGCCGGGCACCGATGGCCCCGCGTCCCACGCCCTGCTCAAGCTCGGGAAGTTCTTCACCCGCTGGGAGGAGTCCCCGGACGGCCGCGCGGTCTACCGCGAGGGCGGGCGGGCCGGTGACGCGTTCTACCGGAACCGGTGGAGCCACGACAAGGTGGTCCGCTCCACGCACGGGGTGAACTGCACGGGCTCGTGCTCCTGGAAGGTCTACGTCAAGGACGGGATCATCACCTGGGAGGCGCAGGAGACCGACTACCCCTCGGTGGGTCCGGACCGCCCGGAGTACGAGCCGCGCGGCTGTCCCCGCGGCGCCGCCTTCTCCTGGTACACCTACTCGCCCACCCGGGTCCGCTACCCGTACGTCCGCGGGGTGCTGCTGGAGATGTACCGCGCGGCCAAGGAACAGGTGGGCGGGGACCCCGTGCTGGCGTGGCAGGCGGTGGTCGGCGACCCGGAGAAGCGCCGGGCCTTCCAGCAGGCCCGCGGCAAGGGCGGCCTGGTGCGCTCGAGCTGGCAGGAGGCCCTCGAGATGACCGCCGCCGCCCACGTGCACACCGTGAAGACCTACGGCCCCGACCGGTGCACCGGCTTCTCCCCGATCCCCGCGATGTCCATGGTCTCCCACGCCGCGGGGGCCCGGTTCATCAACCTCATCGGCGGTGTGATGAACAGCTTCTACGACTGGTACGCGGACCTGCCCGTGGCCAGCCCCCAGGTCTTCGGAGACCAGACCGACGTCCCGGAGTCCGGCGACTGGTGGGACGCCACCTACCTCATGATGTGGGGCTCGAACGTCCCGGTCACGCGCACCCCGGACGCGCACTGGATGGTGGAGGCCCGCTACCGCGGCACGAAGGTCGTCTCGGTCAGCCCCGACTACGCGGACAACACGAAGTTCGCCGACGAGTGGCTGCCGGCCCAGGCCGGCACGGACGCCGCGCTCGCCATGGCGATGGGCCACGTGATCCTGCGGGAGAACTTCGTGGAGCGGCGGGTGCCGTTCTTCGAGGACTACGTCCTGCAGTACACCGACCTGCCCATGCTCGTCACCCTCGACGAGCGCGAGGACGGCACCGTGGTGCCCGGCAAGTTCGTCACCGCCGCGGACCTGGGCGGGGGCGAGGCGACGGCCTCCGACGCGGCGTTCAAGACCGTGCTGATCGACCGCGACGCCGGCACGCCCGTGGTCCCGAACGGGTCCATGGGCTTCCGCTACAACGAGCAGGACGAGGGGAAGTGGAACCTCGACCTGCAGGGCGTGCGCCCGGCGCTCTCGCTCGCGGACGCCTCCTCCTACGAGGGCTCGGTGAGCGCGGTGCACCTGCCCGCCTTCACCGACGCCACGGGGGAGGGCTCGGTGCTGCGCCGCGGCGTGCCCGTCACCGAGGTCGCCGGACGGACGGTCACCACGGTCTTCGACCTCATGCTCGCCCAGTACGGCGTGGGCCGCGAGGGCCTGCCGGGGGACTGGGCGGCCGGGCTCGACGACGTCGCGACCCCCTACACCCCGGCGTGGCAGGAGGAGATCACCTCGGTCCCGGCCCGGGCCGTGATCCGCACCGCCCGCGAGTTCGCGGCCAACGCGGAGAAGTCCGGCGGCCGGTCGATGATCATCCTGGGGGCCGGCATCTGCCAGTGGTACCACGGGGACGTCACCTACCGGGCGATCCTCGCGATGCTCATGCTGTGCGGGTGCCAGGGCCGCAACGGCGGCGGGTGGGCGCACTACGTGGGCCAGGAGAAGGCCCGCCCCATCACGGGCTGGGCCGCGATGGCCGCGGCCACCGACTGGACCCGCCCGCCGCGCTTCATGATCGGCACCGCGTTCTGGTACATGCACACCGACCAGTGGCGCTCCGACGGCTACTCGTCCGACTCCCTCCAGTCGCCCCTGGCGGAGGGCCACCTGAAGGGCATGCACACCGCGGACGTGGTCGCGAAGTCCACCCGGATGGGCTGGATGCCGTTCTACCCGCAGTTCGACCGCAACTCCCTCGACGTCGCGGACCTCGCCGTCGAGGGCGTGGCCCGGGGGGAGGCCCCCGACGAGGCCCGGTGGGTCGCGGACCGGCTGAAGTCGGGGCAGCTGCGCTTCGCCGTCGAGGACGTCGACGCCCCCGAGAACTGGGCCCGCACCCTGGTGCTGTGGCGCTCCAACCTGCTGGGGTCCTCCGCGAAGGGCGAGGAGTACTTCCTCCGGCACCTCCTCGGCACGCACCACAACGTCATGGGGCAGGACCACTCCGCGTCCCGGCCGCGGGACGTCACCTGGCACGAGCAGGCGCCCGAGGGCAAGCTCGACCTGCTGGTCTCCGCGGACTTCCGGATGACGAGCTCCACCCTGCTCTCCGACGTCGTCCTCCCCGCCGCCACCTGGTACGAGAAGCACGACCTGTCCTCCACGGACATGCACCCGTACGTGCACGCGTTCACCCCGGCGATCGACCCGCCGTGGGAGGCCAAGACCGACTACGAGCTGTTCCGGCTGCTCGCCGAGGAGTTCTCCCGCCAGGCGCGGACCCACCTGGGGGTGCGCAAGGACCTGGTGGCCACCGCGCTCACCCACGACACCCCGGGGGAGATCGCCCAGCCCGGCGGGCACGCGCCCGACTGGAAGCACACCGACCTGCCGGCCGTGCCCGGGAAGAACCTGCCCAACCTCGCGGTCGTGGAGCGGGACTACACCGCGATCGGGGAGAAGTTCTCGGCGGTGGGGCCCCTGGCCGAGCGGCTGGGCTTCACCACGAAGCACATCACCTACGACGTCTCCCACCAGGTGGACCAGCTGGCGCGCCTGCACGGGGTCTTCGACTCCGGGGCCGCGGCGGGCCGCCCGGCCGTGGACACCGACGCGCGGATGGCGGAGGCGATCCTGCTCTTCTCCGGGACCACCAACGGGGAGCTGGCCGTGCAGGGCTTCGAGACCCTCGAGAAGCGCACCGGGGTGGAGCTCGCGGACCTCGCCCGCGGCTCCGAGGAGAAGCGGATCAGCTTCGCCGACACCCAGGCCGCCCCGGTCCCGGTGATCACGTCCCCGGAGTGGTCCGGCTCCGAGACCGGGGGGCGGCGCTACGCCCCGTTCACCGTCAACATCGAACGGCTCAAGCCCTTCCACACCCTCACCGGGCGGATGCACTTCTTCCTGGACCACGACTGGATGAAGGACATGGGCGAGACCCTGCCGATCTACCGGCCGCCCCTGGACATGCACCGGCTCTTCGGGGAGCCCCAGCTCGGGGAGCGCGGCGAGCTGTCCATCGCCGTGCGGTACCTGACGCCGCACAACAAGTGGTCGATCCACTCGGAGTACCAGGACAACCTGTTCATGCTCTCCCTGTCCCGCGGGGGCACCACGGTGTGGATGAGCCCCCAGGACGCCGCACTGATCGAGGTCTCCGACAACGAGTGGGTCGAGTGCGTCAACACCAACGGCGTCTACGTGGGCCGGGCCATCGTGAGCCACCGCATGCCCGCCGGCGTCGTCTACGTCCACCACGCCCAGGAGCGCACCATCGACGTGCCGAAGTCCGAGGCGACCGGCCGCCGCGGCGGGATCCACAACTCGGTCACGCGCATCCTCGTCAAACCCACCCACATGATCGGCGGCTACGCGCAGCTGTCCTGGGCCTTCAACTACCTCGGGCCCACCGGCAACCAGCGCGACATCGTCTCCGTGGTCCGCAAGCGCTCCCAGGAGGTCCAGTACTGATGCGAGTCATGGCCCAGGTCGCCATGGTGATGGCCCTCGACAAGTGCATCGGGTGCCACACCTGTTCGGTGACGTGCAAGCAGGCGTGGACGAACCGCGCCGGCACGGAGTACGTGTGGTTCAACAACGTGGAGACCCGTCCCGGGCAGGGCTATCCCCGCCGGTACGAGGACCAGGAGAAGTGGAAGGGCGGCTGGGAGCTCAACCGCCGCGGCAACCTCAAGCTGAAGTCGGGCGGGCGCTGGGCGAAGCTCGCGGGCCTGTTCGCCAGCCCCGTCCAGCCGGAGCTCGACGACTACTACGAGCCGTGGACCTACGACTACGAGACCCTCACCAACGCCCCCGCCGGCACCGACTTCCCCGTCGCCCGCCCCAAGTCCCTGATCACGGGGAAGGACACCAAGATCGAGTGGTCCGCCAACTGGGACGACAACCTCGGCGGCGTCACCGAGGCCGGCCACCTGGACCCGATCGTGGAGAAGGTGCGCCGCGAGTCCGAGGACAGGATCAAGTTCGAGTTCGAGCAGACGTTCGCGTTCTACCTCCCGCGCATCTGCGAGCACTGCCTGAACCCGTCCTGCATGGCCTCCTGTCCCTCCGGCGCGATCTACAAGCGCACCGAGGACGGGATCGTGCTGGTGGACCAGGACCGCTGCCGCGGCTGGCGGCAGTGCGTCACCGGCTGCCCGTACAAGAAGATCTACTACAACCACAAGTCCGGCAAGGCCGAGAAGTGCACGTTCTGCTATCCCCGGATCGAGGTGGGCATCCCCACGGTCTGCGCGGAGACGTGCGTCGGCCGGCTGCGCTACATCGGCATCTTCCTGTACGACGCGGACCGGGTCACCGAGGCCGCCGCGACCCCGGACGAGCGGGACCTCTACGAGGCCCAGCTGGACCTGATGCTCGACCCGCACGACCCGGGGGTGGTCGCCTCGGCCCGCGCCGAGGGCGTCCCGGAGGACTGGCTCGACGCCGCGCGCCGGTCCCCCGTCTACACCCTGGCCAAGGAGCTGCGGGTGGCGCTGCCGCTGCACCCGGAGTACCGGACGATGCCGATGGTCTGGTACGTCCCGCCGCTGTCCCCGGTGGTGGACCTGCTCAAGGACCAGGGGCACGACGGCGAGGACGCGGGCAACCTGTTCGGCGCCATCGACTCGCTGCGCATCCCGGTGGAGTACCTCGCCGAGCTGTTCACGGCCGGGGACACGCAGATCGTCACGGACGTGCTGCGCAAGCTCGCGGCCATGCGCTCCTACATGCGGGACATCGCCCTCGGGGACGCCCCGGACGAGTCGATCGCCGAGGGCGTCGGGATGACCGGCTCCGAGATCCAGAAGATGTACCGGCTCATGGCCATCGCCAAGTACGACGAGCGCTACGTCATCCCCTCCGCCCATCTGGAGGACGCCCACAACCTCGAGGAGATCGGCTGCTCCCTCGACGTGGACGGAGGGCCCGGGATGGGCCAGACCGGCGTCTTCGGCGAGGCCTCCGGGCGCCCCACGCCCGTGGCCGTGGAGAACTTCAACGCCCTGCGGGCGCGACAGACCGGCGAGTCCGCCACCTCGGAGCAGCAGATGGCCGGGCGCGTGAACCTGCTCAACTGGGACGGCCGAGGGGCGCCCGCGGGGCTGTTCCCGCCGCGCTCCGAGGACGGGGACCGGCCGTGAGCCTGCTGGAGAGGCTGCTGGGCAAGGCCGGCAGGGGAACTCTCGACCCCGGGCGCTGCACGGACCGGCACCCGCGGCGCAGCGCGGTGGCCCGGCAGGCCGCCGCCGTGCTGCTCGGCTATCCCGACCACGAGCTCCTGGTCATGCTGCCCGTCCTGCGGGAAGCCCTCGAGGAGGTGGGCGCGCCCGTGCCCGAGGACCTCCTCGACTGGCTGCGCGCCCGCCCGCTCGAACAGGTGCAGGCCGACTACGTCCAGGAGTTCGACCTCTCCCGGCGGCACAGCCTGCACCTGACCTACTGGACCGACGGGGACACCCGGCGGCGGGGCGAGGCGCTCGCCGCCTTCAAGGAGGTCTACCGCTCCCACGGCGCGCAGCTGGACGGGGCCGAGCTGCCGGACTACCTGCCGCTCGTGCTCGAGTTCGCCGCGAAGGTCTCCCCTGAGGACGGCTACGAGCTGCTCCAGCGCTACCGGCCGTCCCTCGAGCTGCTGCGGCTGGCGCTGCGCGACGACGGCCTGCCGTACCACGGCGTCGTCGCCCTCGTGTGCTCCACCCTGCCCGGGGTCTCCCCGGAGGACCGGGACGCCGCCCTGCGGATGGCCGGCTACGGTCCGCCCACGGAGTCCGTGGGCCTCGACCCGTACGACCCCCGGCTGCTGCCCGTCACCGAAAGGAACAGCGCATGACCGCCACCGCCGCGAGCCTGCTCGCGCCCGGGACCTCCCTCCCCCTCGAGGCGGCGGCCCCGGCCGCCGCCTCCGTGGGGGTCGGCGACATCCTGCTCTGGGGCGTGCTGCCCTACGTCGTGCTGGCGGTCGTGATCGGCGGCACCGTCTGGCGGTACCGGTACGACCAGTTCGGGTGGACCACCCGGTCCTCGCAGCTCTACGAGTCCCGCATCCTGCGCATCGCCTCCCCGCTGTTCCACTTCGGCATCCTCGCCGTGCTCGCGGGCCACGTCATGGGTCTGATCATCCCGAAGACCTGGACCGAGGCCGTGGGGGTCACCGAGGGGATGTACCACTTCCTGGCCCTGAGCATCGGGCTCGTGGCCGGCGTGGGCACGCTGCTCGGGATCATCATGCTCATCTGGCGCCGGCGCACCACCGGACCCGTGTTCATGGCGACCACCAAGAACGACAAGTTCATGTACGTCATGCTCGTGGCCGCGCTGCTCACGGGGCTGGGCACCACCCTCATCTCGGTGTTCGACCACTCCGTGCCCGACTACCGCCAGACGGTCTCCCCGTGGTTCCGCTCGATCTGGATCCTGCAGCCGGACGTCGCCGCGATGACGGCCGCCGGGATCTCCTTCAAGGTGCACGCCCTGTGGGCCATGGGGCTCTTCGCCGTCTGGCCGTTCACCCGCCTGGTGCACGCGTTCACCGCCCCCGTGCACTACCTGTTCCGGCCGTACATCGTCTACCGCTCCCGGGACCACCGGTCCACCGGGTCCGTGCCGGTGCGCCGCGGCTGGGACCCCGTCGGGACCCAGGACCGGGACAGGAGCGCCCACCGCAACCGCGCCGGCACCCGCCGCTGACCAGCCCCATCTGCGAGGACCGCCATGTCATCTTCGTCGTCGTCCGCCGCCTCCCCGGGCACCGCGGCCCCGGACCTGCGCTCCGGCCAGCTGCGGAACCTGCTCCTCGCCACGCTGGCGTCCACCGCGGGCTTCTGGGCCTGGACCATCGTGGGCCCGCTGTCCAGGCGCTACGCGGAGCAGATGGAGCTCAGCTCCTCGCAGACCGCGCTGCTCGTGGCGATGCCGATCTTCGTCGGCTCCATCGCCCGGGTGCCCGTCGGCGCCCTGACGGACCGCTTCGGCGGGCGGGTGATGTTCACGGCGATCCTCGCCCTGACCGCCCCGCTGGTGCTGCTCACCGCCCTCGTGGGCCAGCTGGGCAGCTTCGGGCTCCTGCTGGTCGTCGCGTTCTTCCTCGGCATCGCCGGCACGGTCTTCGCCATCGGCATCCCGTTCTGCTCCGCGTGGTACGAGTCCCACCGCAAGGGCTTCGCCACCGGCGTGTTCGGCGCGGGCATGGCCGGCACCGCGGTCTCCGCGTTCGTCACCCCGCGCCTGGTCGCGGGCATCGGGTACCTGGGCGCCCACGCGGTCATCGCCGCGATCGTCGCGGCCATGGCCGTGGTCTGCTGGCTCGGGCTGCGCGAGTCCCCGGTCCGCGCCGGCGCCGTGCCGCAGCCGGTGCTGCCCCGGATCAGGCACGCCTTCACCCTGCGGGTGACCTGGCAGCTGTGCTTCCTCTACGGCGTGGTCTTCGGCGCGTTCGTGGCGTTCTCCAACTACCTGCCCACCTACCTGAACACCGTCTACGGCTTCGACGCCACCGCGGCCGGGACCCGCACCGCCGGCTTCGCCCTCGCCGCGGTGGTCGCCCGCCCGGTCGGCGGGATCCTCGCCGACCGCCTCGGCCCGAAGATCGTCACGATCACCTCGCTCGTCGGCACGGCGGTCCTCGCGATGGTCGTGGCGCTGCAGCCGATCCAGGAGGTGGCCTACGGCGCCACGTTCCTGGCCATGGCGGTGTTCCTCGGCCTGGGCACCGGCGGCGTGTTCGGGTGGGTGGGACGCGCCGCCCCGGCGAAGGACGTGGGCACGATCGGCGGCATCATCGCGGCCGCCGGCGGCCTGGGCGGCTACTTCCCGCCGCTCGTGATGGGCGCCACCTACGACGCCGAGAACAACAGCTACTTCGTGGGGCTGACCCTGCTGGCCGTGTTCGCGGTGGCCGCCCTGGTGCTCACCTTCACCGTGCGCAACGGGGGCAAGGACGACGAGCGGGCCCGGACCTGACCGCCGTCCGGGCGCCGGACGCGCGGCCCGGACCGCGGCCGGCGGTCAGCTCGGGAGCGGGGCGGCCCGGCGGAGGAGCACGTCCCGGCGCAGGCTCACTCGTCGGGGGAGCGCCGCACCCCCGACAGCGGGGTGCGCCACACCCCCGGGTCCGCGACCGGGAACCGGCGGCCGGTCACGAGGGACGGCACGACCCGGACGAAGATGCCCTTGCGCCCCGCCTGCCACGGGAACAGCGGGAGGTCGAGGGTGTCCGTGAGCTCCTGGACCTGCTGGATGCGCTCGGCGCGGCCCTTGACCACCACGCTCCACGCCTTCCCGGCGGGCTCGTCGTACCCGTCGATCTCCACCGCCACGGGGACGTCGGTGAGGGCCCCGGCGACCTTCGTCCCCTCGGCCGAGCGGAAGACGAGGGTCCCGTGGTCCACCACGAAGTTGATCGGGAAGATGTCCGGGTGGTCCTCCACCCACACGGCGAGGCGGCCGACGCCCGCGTCCCGGAGCAGGTCCCAGCAGCTGTTGACCGCCAGCTCCTCCACGTGGTTGCCGTGCGTGTCCGTCATCGTGTCCTCCGTCGTCGTCGTCCGGCCCTCGGGCCGTGTCCTGGTCCTGCCCCGGTCGTTCTCCCGGGGCCTGCACGGCCGGTCACTCGAAGTCGGCGAGCCAGAGGTCCGGGCCGAACACCTCGTACTGGATGTCCCGGGGCGGGACTCCGCGGGAGACGAGCGCGCTGCGCACGGCCTGCATGAAGGGGAGCGGCCCGCACAGGTAGTACTGCGCGTCGTGCGGCAGCTCCACGGCGCGCAGGTCCATGAACCCCTCGTACTCGTTCTCGGCGCGCTCGCCGGCCCCCCGTGGCTGCTCGAACCAGGCCTTCAGGGAGCCGTCCTCCAGGGCGGCGAGGTCCTCCTCGATCTGCCCCCGCAGCGCGAACGTCTCCGGGGAGGCGTCCGCGTGCAGGAACTGCACGGTGCGCTGGGAGCCGTCCTTCACCAGGTGCGAGAGCATGCCCGCCATCGGCGTGACGCCGATGCCCGCGCTGGCCAGCACCAGCGGCCGGTCCGAGTACTCCAGGACCACGTCGCCGGAGGGCACCGAGAGCACCACCTCGTCCCCCACCTGCACCGTCTCGTGCAGGAGGGTGGACATCTCGCCGGCCGGCGTGCCGTTGCCACGCACCCGCTTCACCGCGAAGCGCCGGTGCTGTCCGTCGTCGGCGCGGGTCAGGCTGTACTGCCGGGGCTGCAGCACCCCGTCGGGCATCTCCATCCTGAGGGTCACGTACTGGCCGGGCAGGGACCGCTTCACCTCCCGCTCGTCGACGCGCTCCACCACGAAGGTCGTGACGTCCTCGGTCTCCGGGATCTTCTCGACCACCCGCCAGGTCCGCCAGACGGTCTCGGGGGAGAGCCGGACCGCCTCGTAGAGGCCGCGCTCCTGGTTGATGAGCACGTTGGCCATCAGCCAGTAGACCTCGTCCCAGGCCGCGGCGACCTCCGGGGTCACGGCGTCGCCCAGGACGTCCACGATGGCCCACATGAGGTTGTCGTGCACGATCTGGTACTGGTCCGGGTGCAGCCCCAGGGACACGTGCTTGTGCGCGATGCGGGACAGCAGGTGGTCCGGGAGCTCGGTCGGCTTGTTCACCAGGTAGCCGGCGAAGGCGGCCACGGACCCGGCCAGCGCCTGCTGCTGCCGGCCGTCCGCCTGGTTGCCGCGGTTGAACAGCCCGTCCAGCAGCTCGGGGTGCTCGCCGAACATGTGCGCGTAGAAACGCCGGGCGATCTCCTGGATGTTCTCCCCGACCACGGGCAGCGTGGCCTTGACGACGGGGTACGAGGTGTCTGACAGCACGGTGGCTCCTTCCGAGTGCCGGCGGCGTCGACGGCGCTCTGGTCGCGTTCCGTCAAGCTAGCACCGCGCCCCGGCACGGGACCAGACATGACGCGGCGGTGCGCGGCGCGGGGGTGGGCCAGAATGGGAGGGACGCACCATCCGGGAGAGCCGAAGGGGACCGAACCGACATGACCGAGCAGCAGCAGAGCCTCACGCACGTCCGGGCGGACGGGTCCGCGCACATGGTGGACGTCTCCGACAAGGCCGTGACCACCCGCGAGGCCACCGCGACAGCCACGCTGCGCACCCGCCCCGACGTCGTCGAGCAGGTCTTCGCCGCGGACCTCCCCAAGGGGGACGCCCTGCCGGTGGCCCGGGTGGCCGGCATCATGGCGGCCAAGCGGACCCCGGAGCTCGTCCCGCTGTGCCACCCGCTGCCGATCAGCAAGGTGACCGTGGACTTCGAGCGGCTGGCGGACGGCGTGCGGATCACCGCGACGGTGCGCACGCGCGGGGTGACCGGCGTGGAGATGGAGGCGCTGACCGCGGCCTCGGTGGCCGCCCTGACCCTCTACGACATGATCAAGGCCGTGGACAAGCTGGCCGAGATCGACCGGGTCAGGGTGCTCGCGAAGTCCGGCGGCAAGTCCGGGGACTGGGCGCGGACCGACGGGGACGCCGCATGAGGAGCGCCGCCGTCATCGTCGCCTCCACCCGCGCCGCCGCCGGGGTCTACCAGGACCGGAGCGGGCGGATCGCCGCCGACTGGTTCGGCTCCCACGGCTTCGAGGTCGAAGGTCCGTTCGTGGTGGCCGACGGCGAGGACGTGCGCGCCGAGCTGGAGCGGCTGCTCGTGACCCGGGCCCCCGCGGACCGCCCCCGGGTGGTCGTCACCAGCGGCGGGACCGGCCTCGGCCCGGACGACCTCACCCCCGAGATGACCCGGCCCTTCCTCGACCGCGAGCTGCCCGGCATCATGGAGGCACTGTGGGCGGAGGGCCGGAGGACCACCCCCCTGGCGGTGCTCAGCCGCGGGCACGCCGGGGTCAGCGGCGCCACCTTCGTGGTCAACCTCCCCGGCTCCACCGGCGGGGTCTGGGACGGGCTGAAGGTCCTCGAGCCGATCCTCGACCACGTCTGCGACCAGCTCGAGGGCCACCGCGACCGCGGGCACGACGGCCCCCGCCACGACCCCCGACCGCACGAGGAGACCGACCGATGAGCACACCCGGACCGATCCAGGCGGAGACCGCCGTGGTCGGCGCCTTCGTCACCGAGGAGCCCCTGGACCACGCCCGGGCCGTCGAGGCCGTGCAGGACGAGCGCACCGGCGCCGTGGTCTCCTTCAGCGGTGTCATCCGCGACCACGACGGCGGCCGCCCCGTCACCAGCCTCGACTACACCTGCCACCCCGGCGCGGACCGGGCCGTCCAGGACGTGGCCCGCCGGGTCGCCGAGGAGTTCCCCGGGGTGCGGATCTGGGCCGCCCACCGGGTCGGCCACCTGCGCGTGGGGGACTCCGCCCTGGAGGCCGCGGTGGCCGCCGCCCACCGCAAGCTCGCCTTCGCCGCCTGCGACGCGCTCGTGGACCGGATCAAGACCGAGGTGCCCATCTGGAAGGAGCAGCGGTTCGCGGACGGCTCCACCGAGTGGGTCGGACTGGACGCCTGAGCGCCGTGGACCTCTCCCCGCTCGTCGAGCCGGCCGCGGAGCTCACCGACGCCGAGCTGCGCCGCTACGCCCGCCACCTGACCGTCCCCGAGATCGGCGAGGAGGGCCAGCGGCGGCTCAAGAACGCCCGGGTGCTGTGCGTGGGCGCGGGCGGCCTCGGCTCCCCGGCCCTGCTCTACCTCGCCGCCGCGGGCGTCGGGACCCTCGGTGTCGTCGACGACGACGACGTGGACGCCTCCAACCTGCAGCGCCAGGTGATCCACGGCGAGGGGACCCTCGGGGCGCCCAAGACCGCCTCGGCCGCCGCGCGGATCGCCGACCTCAACCCGCTGGTGCGCGTCGTGGAGCACCGCGAGCGGCTCACCGCGGAGAGTGCGGAGGAGGTCCTCGCCGGGTACGACCTCGTCCTGGACGGCACGGACAACTTCGAGACCCGCTACCTCGTCTCCGACGCGTGCGAGCTGGCCGGTGTCCCGCACGTGTGGGGCTCGATCCTGCGCTTCGACGGCCAGTACTCGGTGTTCTGGGGCGCGCACGGGCCCACCTACCGCGACCTCTACCCCGTGCCCCCGGCGCCGGGCACGGTGCCCAGCTGCGCCGAGGCCGGGGTGCTCGGCGTGCTGCCGGGGCTGCTGGGCACCGCCATGGCGGTCGAGGCCGTCAAGCTGGTCACCGGGATCGGCACCACGATGCTCGGCCGGGTCGCCACCTACGACGCCCTCTCGGCGCGCTGGTGGGAGATCCCGCTGGTGCCCACGCCGGGCCGCGCGCCCGTGACCACCCTGGCGTCGGCCGGCGACAGCGCCCCCGCCTGCCCGGCGCCCGGCCCGCAGCCGGGAGGCGTCCCCACCGTGACG
>NZ_PDDL01000074.1:0-17907 GCF_020833785.1 Kocuria sp. CCUG 69068 | reverse complement strand
GGTCGGTGTCGACGTCGACGTCCTCCCACTCCAGCCCCAGCGCGGAGGCGACCCGGTCCACGGACTCCCGGGCGGCCTCGCAGAGGTGGCACCCCGGGCGGGTGAGGAGGGTCACGGCCGGCGGCGGCCAGCTCCTGGCGGGCCCGCTCGATCTCGGCCTTGCGCTCCTCGACGGCCTCGCGGGTCAGCTCGGCGCCGGCCTCCTCGTCCCGGGTCAGGTTCGCGCCGGTCTCGGGGTCGAAGACGTGCATCCGGCGGGTGTCGACCCAGATCCTGCCCTTCGTCCCCCCGCGGATGCGGGAGGTGGCGTCGAGGGAGACGACGATCTGCGGGTGCATCTCGTCCCCGTCCAGCTCCTGCGCCAGCTCGTCGAGCTTCGCCTTGACCGAGTCGTCCTGCCGGTAGTTGATGTAGCCGTACTGCTCGTTGCCCATCCACTCGGTGTGGGTGAACTCGGTGTCGAAGACGGTGCCGCGGGAGGCGATCGCCTCGTCCACGAACTTGGCGTCGTTGAAGTGCTCGGGGCGCAGGCCGAGCAGCACGATCGACCCGTCCGCGGGCAGCTTCCCGGCGGCCTTCTCGGGGACCGGGATCTCGCCCAGCGGGGTGTCGAACACGCTGCCCTTCACGTGCGCCGGGAGGAAGTTCATCGACGGGGAGCCGATGAACCCCGCCACGAACAGGTTCGCCGGCTGCTCGTAGAGCTCACGGGGCGAGGCGATCTGCTGCAGGATGCCCTTCTTGAGCACCGCCACGCGGTCGCCGAGGGTCATGGCCTCCGTCTGGTCGTGGGTCACGTAGACCGAGGTGATGCCCATCCGGCGCTGGAGCTGGGCGATCTCGGTGCGCATCTGGCCGCGCAGCTTCGCGTCCAGGTTGGACAGGGGCTCGTCGAACAGGAACGCGTCGGCGTCCCGCACGATCGCCCGGCCCATCGCCACGCGCTGGCGCTGACCGCCGGAGAGGTTGGCCGGCTTGCGCTCGAGGTGGTCGTCGAGGTCCAGGGTCGAGGACGCCGTGCGCACCTTGCGGTCGATCTCCTCGTCGGAGAACTTGCCCTTGGACAGCCGCAGCGGGAACGCGATGTTCTCGTACACGGTCAGGTGCGGGTAGAGCGCGTAGTTCTGGAACACCATGGACAGGTTGCGCTCGCGGGGCTCCTTCTCGTTGACCCGCTGGCCGTTGATCAGGAGGTCCCCGGAGGTGATGTCCTCGAGGCCCACGATCATCCGCAGCAGCGTGGACTTGCCGCAGCCGGAGGGCCCCACGAGGATGAGGAACTCGCCGTCGGCGATGTCGATCGACACGTCGTTGACGGCCGGGAAGCCGTCGCCGTACTTCTTGACGAGGTGGTTGAGGGTGATGGATGCCATCTGGGACTCAGTCCTTCGTTCGGTTCGGAAGATGCGGGAGGTGGCGCGGGCTCAGCCCTTGACCGCGCCCTGGGTGAGGCCGGAGACGATCTGGCGCTGGAACAGCAGCACCAGCAGCACCACCGGGATGGTGACGACGATGGCCGCCGCGGAGATCGCGCCCGCCGGGTCCTCGAACTGCGAGGCGCCGGTGAAGAACGCGAGCGCCGCCGGGACGGGCCGGGCCGCCTCGGTGGAGGTGAGGCCGATGCCGTAGACGAAGTCGTTCCACGCGATGAAGAACGCGATGATCGCCGTGGTGAAGACGCCGGGCAGGGCCAGCGGCACGATGACCTTGCGGAACGCCTGCCACGTGGTGGCGCCGTCCACCTGGGCCGCCCGCTCGAGGTCCCACGGGATCTGCTGGAAGAACGCGGTCAGCGTCCAGATGGAGATCGGCAGGGTGAGCGAGAGGTAGGGGATGATCAGGCCGGGCCAGGTGTCGTACAGCCCGATCTGGCGCCACAGGTTGAACAGCGGGGTCACGATCGAGACCACGGGGAACATGGACACCGCCAGGGCGACCGTCAGGATCATCTTCTTGCCCGGGAAGTCCAGCCGGGCGATCGCGTAGGCGCAGAGCGTGGCGAGCACCACGGCCACGGCCGTGGCGATCAGACAGATGCCGATCGAGTTGATCAGGGAGGGCACGAACAGTTCGCGCGCCTGCCCCACGAAGATCGAGGAGTAGTTCTCCCCGACCCACTGCGTGGGCAGGAACTTCCCGGAGGTCAGGTCCGCGGGCGTCTTGAAGGACGTCATGAGGATCGAGGCGACGGGGAACAGGGCGTAAATGAGGACCAGGACCGTGACGACGCCCCATCCGACCTTCTGCTTGGTGGTCATGGGTTACCTTCCCTTCCCGGCGCCGGCGAGGTCGACCTTGAACACCTTGATGGCGACGAAGGCGATCAGCAGCACGCAGACGAACAGGATCACGGAGATCGCCGAGCCGAGCCCGATCTCCAGTCGGCCGATGGAGGTGCGGTAGGCGAGCAGGGACAGGGTCTCCGTGCCGTACTGCCCCTGGGTCATGATGAAGATGTTGTCGAAGATGCGGAACGCGTCCAGGGCGCGGAACACCACGGCCACCATGATCGCGGCCTTCATGTTGGGCAGGACCACCCGGGACATCCGCTGCCACCACGTGGCGCCGTCGACCCGCGCCGCCTCGGTGTACTCGCTCGGCACCTGGGCCAGGCCGGCGAGCAGCAGGAGCGAGATGAACGGCGTGGTCTTCCAGATCTCGGAGGCCATGATCACGAACAGGGCCGGCCACTGGGACGCGAACCAGTTGAAGTCCGGGCCGATGCCCGGGACCCAGGAGAACCAGTTGTTGATGTAGCCGGTCGTGATGTCGAACGCGTAGAACCAGGCGAACGCGGAGACCACGGTGATGATGCCGTAGGGGACCAGGATCGCGGTGCGCAGCAGCCCCTTGGTGCTGCGGATCGCGTTGTTCATCACGAGCGCCAGGGCGAAGCCGAGGACGAGCTCCACGACCACGGTGACGATCGTGATGAGCACCGTGATCCACAGGTCCCGCCAGAACACCCCGTCGGTGAGGACCGTGGCGTAGTTGCCGAGGAAGACGAACTCCTTCTCCCCGGGGGCGGTGAGCCGGAACGAGAAGAAGGAGTCCCACAGCGCCTGCAGGATCGGGTACATCGTGACCAGCAGCATCACGATGAACGCCGGACCGGCGAGCATCCAGCCGAGCTTGCGCTCCGACCGGGCCCGGTCGGACATCAGCGGCTTCGCGCTGCGGCGGCCGGTCACGGGGGCCGGGGAGACCTCCCGGGGCCCGGTGCCGGGGGCGTTGGGGTTGACGACGGTGCTCATAGCAGCCGCTCTCCTCTCAGGACGGACTCGATGAACTCGGCGGTGAGCCGGGGCGTGTCCTCGGTGACGGACGCCGGCGGGGTCCACTCTTGCTGGATGGCGGTGGAGACCTCGTTGTAGAACGGCGTCTGCGGGCGCGGGGCCGCGTTGTCCAGGGACTCGCGGATCGTGGCGTACATCGGGTAGGCCTCCCGGACCTCCGGGTCCTCGTAGGCGGCCTCGGACGCCGCCGGGTTGCCGTTGCTCACGAAGTAGTAGGCCTGGTTCTCGGGCTGGACGATGCACTCGACCGCCTCCCACGCCAGCTCCTGGTGCTCGGACGTGGCGCCCACGCCGATGTTGATCCCGCCCAGCGGAGGAGCGGAGGGCTCGTCCGGGTCCACCCGCGGCCACAGGGCCCAGCCGATGTCCTCGTACACGGACTGGTCGACCGTCCCGCCCTCCACGGCGGCGGCGGTCGCCGCGTAGATGAAGGGCCAGTTGACCATGAAGGAGCCGTCGTCGGACTGGAACTGGATCATCGAGGCGTTCTCGTCGGCGGTCGGCAGGCCGGGGCCGCCGAGCCCGTCCTGGCCGATGGTCCCGACGATCTCGGCCGCCTTCCGGCCGGCGTCGGAGTCCAGGCCGATCGAGATCTCGTCGGAGGGGGCCTCCGGGTTCTCCACGATCGAGCCTCCCGCGGACGCCACGAGGGCGTTCACCCACACGGTCATCGACTCGGCCGACGTGCCCTGCACCCCGAGGTACTTGTCCTGCTCCCGCGCGGCGTCCATGATCTGGTCCCAGGTCACCGGCTCGTCCATGTTCAGACCGGCGGCCTCCGCCACGGACTCCCGGTACCACAGCAGCTGGGTGTTGGCCCAGAACGGCACCGAGACCAGCTCGTCCTTCCACTTCGCGCCCTCGAGGGGCCCCGCCAGGACGTCCTGGGTCGTGGCCTCCTCCACGTCCCCCGGCACGGGGGACAGGAAGCCCGGCTCGGCCAGTTCGGGGATGAAGGGCGGGTCCAGGCTCATGATGTCCATCGAGCTGTCCCCGGCGGCCAGGCGCCGGGCGAGCTGCTCGCGCTGCGACGCGGCGTCGCGCGGGAGCAGCGAGGTCTCGATGTTGTACCGGCCTCCGGACTCCTCGGAGCACTGCTGCGCGAGCTCCGCCTGACCGCCGGCGTCGGGGTTGATGTACCAGGTCAGGGTGGGGGTGGCGCCGGCGTCGGCGTCACCGCACCCCGTCATGAGCAGGGCACCCACGGCACCGAGGGCCGCGGCGGCGCTGAGCCGCCGCCTGCCCGGTGCTCTGTGGGGGTGTGAGGTGGTGGTCAACGGTCGTTCCTCCCCTTCGGCGATGTGGCGGTCCGCGAGGGGCGTCGAGGGGATCCTGTGGGACCCGGTCGGCGGGACGGTCGGCGGCGGGTGCTGCCGGTCGACCACCCCTGCACGGAGCCTTCAGTCTATGAGTGCGCTACCTCACATACCAGTAACCTGACGGTTTGCATCGGTGTGCCGCCGTGGGTCCGGGCGTGTCCCGGTGCGCCCGGCTGTTCCCGCCTTGAACGGCACCGGGTGCGGCCCCGCGCCGGGAGGTTCTGGGGCGCGGCGGGGCGGCTCAGGAGAGCAGCAGGGCCACGACCGCCATGGTCAGCATGGCGACCACCGTGGTGACGAGCACGGTGTCCCGGCACAGCTGCTCCGCCCGGCCGTAGCGCACGGCCGCCACGTAGATGTTCTGGGCGGTCGGCAGCGCCGCCATCACCACCACGGCGTAGAGGAGGTGGCCGTCCAGGCCCAGCACGAACCGGGCGAACAGGAACGCCAGCGCCGGGTGGAGCAGCAGCTTGAGCGTGCTGGCCAGCACCACGTCCCGGCGCGGCCCGGCACCCCGCCGCAGCGGAGAGGCGCCCACCAGGGAGATGCCGAAGGCCATCAGCATCGCCGGGATGGAGGCCCCCGCCACCAGCTCCACGGGCTCGTGCACCACCTCCGGCAGCCGCCACCCGGTGACGGCGAAGAGGATCCCCAGCCCGGAGCCCACGATCATCGGGTTGGTGACCACGTTGCCCAGGACGCTGCCGAGGCTGGGACGGCGGCCGTCGGTGAGGGTGTCCATGACGGTCAGGTAGACGGGGGTGTTGAGCGCCAGCTGGAACAGGATGACGGGGACCACCTGGGACGCGTCCCCGAGCACGAAGACGGCGATCGGGATGCCGAGGTTGGCCGAGTTCACCTGGGAGGCGGCCTGGGCGCCCATCACGGTGGTGGCCGCGTCCCGGCGCAGCACCCACCGGGCGATCCCGGCGTAGACGAGGGTCGTGGCCACGGCGGACACGGCGGCCACCAGCAGGGGCGCGGAGAGGATCCGGGCGATGTCCGCCTCGGAGATGGTGAGGAACAGCAGCGGCGGGCTGGCCACGTAGAAGGCGAACTTGCTCAGCACGAGCTGCCCCTGGGGGCCCAGCACGCCCCGCCGGCCCACGGCGTAGCCGGTCAGGATGACGGCCCAGACGATGAAGAACCCCGAGAACACTCCGGTCACGGGACCCTCCCTCGCGCTGCTGCGGGTCCGCGTCCGCGGGCCCCTACAGTTCTATCCCATCACCGGCCCGTCCGCGGTCGGGCCGGGGCGGGTCACGCGGCGGGCAGGTCGGCGCGGGCGGCGCTCAGCGTCCGGGAGTGGGGCGGGCGGGCGACGCCGTCGAGCAGTGCCTCGGCGGGGTCCGACCCGAGGTCGACGATCCGGTTGTCCGCGTCCACGTGGACCACGGACGGCACGTGGGCGCGGGCCTCGGCGTCGTCCATCTGCGCGTAGCTGATGAGGATGACGAGGTCCCCGGGGTGCACGAGGTGGGCGGCCGCCCCGTTGATCCCGACGACGCCGGAGCCGCGCTCGCCGGCGATCGTGTAGGTCTCCAGCCGCGCGCCGTTGGTGACGTCCACGATGGAGACGAGCTCGCCGGGGAGGATGTCGGCGGCGTCGAGGAGGTCCTGGTCGACGGTGACCGAGCCGACGTAGTGGAGGTCGGCCTGGGTCACGACGGCACGGTGGATCTTGGCCTTGAACATGGTGCGCAGCATGACGGGAGATGTGCTCCTCGTGAGCGGGGTGCGGGTGACGGGCGCAGGGCCCGGGCGGTCGCCCCGGTGCGGATGCGGGGAACGGGGCGCGGGGACATCCTACCGCGCGGTCCCGGGAGACGACGAACGCCCCGGCCGGGTGGGCTCGGGGCGTTCGGTGCGAGAGCGGCTGACGGGAATCGAACCCGCGTATCAGGCTTGGGAAGCGTGCGCTCTACCATTGAGCTACAGCCGCGCATCCGTGGTCCGTCCGGCGCGAGCACCGGACGAGGACAGCACACACTCTACACCACCCGCCGGGACGGGGGTGGGCACGGGGCGGCGGCGCAGCGCGGTCCGGGGCCCGGCCGTGCGATACCTTGGGGACCGTGCTGATCTCTGACCGCGACATCCGCCGGGAGCTCGACGGCGGCCGGGTCGTCCTCGAGCCCTACGATCCCGCCCTGATCCAGCCCGCCAGCATCGACGTGCGGCTGGACCGCTGGTTCCGGCTCTTCGACAACCACAAGTACGCGCACATCGACCCGTCCGTGGAGCAGCCGGAGCTCACCCGGCTCGTGGAGGTCGACCCCGAGGAGGCCTTCGTGCTGCACCCGGGGGAGTTCGTGCTCGGCTCCACCTACGAGAAGGTGACCCTCCCGGACGACATCGCCGCCCGTCTCGAGGGGAAGTCCTCGCTGGGGCGCCTGGGCCTGCTGACCCACTCCACGGCGGGGTTCATCGACCCGGGCTTCTCGGGGCACGTCACGCTCGAGCTGTCCAACATGGCCACGCTGCCGATCAAGCTGTGGCCGGGCTCCAAGGTGGGCCAGCTGTGCTTCTTCCGGCTGTCCTCGCCCACGGAGCACCCGTACGGGTCGGGCGCCTACGGCAACCGGTACCAGGGGCAGCGCGGACCCACGGCCTCGCGCAGCCACCTCGGGTTCTCCCGCACCCGCATCTGAGCCCGCACGGCCCGGCCGTGGCCGGCGGTGTGCCGGCGCCCCGCGGCCCGTGAACCGGCGGGCCCACGAACCGGCGGGCCCACGAACCGGTGGGCTCACGAAGCGGCGACGCCGTGGTGGGGGGCCGCCGCGGTCTTCGGGTCGCGCGCGCGCAGCAGCAGGAGCAGGCCGGCGCCGATCACCAGGAGGATCCCGAGGATCCCCCAGCGCTGCGCACCGAGCACGGAGACGAACACCGCGAACAGGGTGGGCGCCAGGAAGCTCACGGCCCGGCCCGTGGTGGCGTAGAGGCCGAACAGGGCGCCCTCCTCGCCGGTCCGCGTGAGCCGGCCGAGGAACGTGCGGGAGGCGGACTGCGCGGGGCCCACGAACAGGCACAGCAGCAGCCCGCAGACCCAGAACGCCGCCGTGCCCTCGAGGAACAGCAACGGGGTCCCGGCCAGCAGGATGCCGACGAGCGACGCCACGATGACGCGCTTGGGCCCCACCCGGTCGTCGAGCCGCCCGCCCACGAGGGCGCCCGCCCCGGCCGCCACGTTGCCGACGATCGCGAAGACGATGACCTCGCTCAGGGTGAAGCCGAACGTGCCGGCCGCGATGACGCCGCCGAAGGTGAACACCGCGTTGAGCCCGTCCCGGAACACGGCGGAGGAGAGCAGGAACCACAGCGTCTGCGGGGCGTCCCGGTACAGCTCCCGCAGGGTCTGCCACAGCTGGCGGTAGGAGCGGGCCACGGACGGGCGCGGTCCCCGGCGGGTGGGGCGGATCTCGGGCACCACCAGCAGGACGGGGATCGAGAACAGGGCGATCCACAGCCCCGAGAACAGGGCCACGGCCCGCACGTTGAGGGCGTCCTCCTCGGGGATGCCGAGCAGGCCCGGGGTGATGAACCCGAACAGCACGATCGTCAGGGCGACGATCCCGCCGAAGTAGCCCATGGCCCAGCCCTGGCCGCTCACCCGCCCGATGTGCTCGCGGCCCGCGATCCCCGGCAGCATCGCGTTGTAGTTGACCACCGCGAACTCGTCGAAGACGTTGGCCAGCGCCAGCAGGCCCACCCCGAGGTAGAGGTACGGCTGGTCGGGGAGGACCAGGAAGCACAGGGCCGTGAGCAGTGCCGTGAGCATCGTGTTGATCCCGAGCCACAGCTTGCGCCGCCCCGCGCCGTCGCTGCGCTGGCCCACCACGGGGGCCAGCAGGGCCACCACCACGCCGGCGGCCCCGATCCCGTAGCCCAGCACCTCCGAGGCGTGGTCCTCCCCGCCGAAGGGCTCGCTCGTGAGATAGACGGTGAACACGAACGTGGTCATCACGGCGTTGAAGGCGGCGGATCCGGCGTCCCACAGGCTCCAGGCCCACACGTGCGAGCGGCGCGGCACGAACGCCGTCGCCGGGAGGGAGGGGGCGGGGGCGGGAGGGCCGGGGGGCGTGGCGTCCATGGCAGTCATGCTAGGCCCGCGGTGCCCGTCGCGGAGGGCGGCCTCGCCGGAGGACCGCCCGGCAATCCGGGTTCCGCCCAGGAAACCGTCCGGGAACGTACAGGATCTGTCAGGACATGCGAGCGGGGGCGGCAACACCCCTTTGATAGGGTGGAACACCCGGGTGCGCCCCGGCCACCCCGTGCTCGCACAGGTCCTCCGTGCCCGCGTCCGGGCCCCTCGACGCCCGCCCGCCGATCTCTTCCCCGACCTCCGGAGGCGCCTGATGACCGCTGTGCTCCTGCTCCACGCAGTGGTGGCCGCGGTCGCGCCCCTGCTGTTCGCACGGATGGGACGCAGCGCCTTCTACCTCCTGGCGGCGGTCCCGTTCGCCGGCTTCCTGTGGCTGCTGGGCTCCGGCCCGCGGGTCTACGGCCCGGAGGGCGGCTGGACCGAGGGCGGGGAGTGGATCCCGTCCCTGCGCCTGGACCTGGTGCTGCGCATGGACGCCCTCTCGTGGACGATGTCCCTGCTCGTGCTCGGCGTGGGCTCCCTGGTGCTGTTCTACTGCGCCCGCTACTTCAAGTCCGGCGCGAGCGGCATCGGCGGCTTCGGCGCGCAGCTGCTCGCCTTCGCGGGCGCCATGTTCGGCCTGGTGACCGCCGACGACATGCTGGTGCTGTTCGTCTTCTGGGAGATCACCACCGTCCTGTCGTTCCTGCTCATCAGCTACAGCCGGACCCGCCTGTCCGCCCGACGCGCGGCGCTGCAGGCCCTCGTGCTCACCACCGCCGGCGGCCTGGCCATGCTGGTCGGCATCGTGATGCTGGGCCAGGCCGCGGGCACCTACCGGATCTCCGAGGTGCTCGCGGCGGCCCCCGAGCTGGCGCAGCGCGGGACCGTGGTGGACGTGGCGGTCCTCCTGCTCCTCGTCGGCGCCGTGACGAAGTCCGCGCTGATCCCGCTGCACTTCTGGCTGCCGGCCGCGATGGCCGCGCCCACCCCGGTGTCCGCGTACCTGCACGCCGCCGCGATGGTCAAGGCCGGCATCTACCTGGTGGCCCGCTTCGCCCCGGGCTTCGCCGAGACGGCGCTGTGGCAGCCGACCATCGCGGTGCTGGGGCTGGGCACCATGCTCTTCGGCGGCTGGGCGGCCCTGAAGCAGTACGACCTGAAGCTGATCCTCGCCTACGGCACCGTCAGCCAGCTCGGCTTCCTCATGGTGATCGTGGGCCGCGGCTCGGCGGACACGGCGCAGGCGGGCATGGCCATGCTCCTCGCGCACGGGCTGTTCAAGGCCACGCTGTTCCTCGTGGTCGGGATCATCGACCACCGGGCGGGCACCCGGGACATCCGCCGCCTGTCGGGGCTCGCCGGCCGCGTGCCCGTCCTGTTCGCCGTCTCGCTCGTGGCCGCGGCGTCCATGGCCGGGCTGCCCCCGCTGGCCGGCTTCGTGGCCAAGGAGTCCGTGCTGACCGCGTTCGCCCACAACGTCGAGGGCTCGGCGGGGATCGTGGTGCTCGCAGGGCTCGTGGTCGGCTCCGTGCTGACCTTCGCCTACAGCGCCCGGTTCGTGTGGGGCGGGTTCGCCCACAAGTCCGCCGAGTTCTCCGAGCTCGACGCCGGGGTCGGCGGCAGGGCCGTGGTCAGCGACATGCAGCGGGTGGAGCCCGCGTTCCTCGCCGCGCCGCTCGTGCTCTCCGTCCTCACCGTGGTGTTCGGCCTGTGGCCCCAGCCGGTCGACGCGATGCTGCAGCCCTACGTCGACGAGTTCCCGGCCGTGGAGCACGACTTCTACCTGGCCCTGTGGCACGGGTTCACCCCGGCCCTCGGGTTCTCCGCCCTCATCGTCGCGGGCGGGATCGTGCTCCATCTCCTCCGGCGCCAGGTCGCGGACCTCCAGCGGGCCCTGCCGTCCCTGCCCCCGGGCGAGCTCGTCTACCGGCGGGTCGTCAACGTGCTGGACCTCGCCGCCGTGTGGATCACCGGCCGCACCCAGCGCGGTTCGCTGATGTTCTACCTCTCCGTCATCCTGATCACGGCCATCGTCGTGCCGCTGGTGGCGCTGATCGCGGAGGAGACCCCGCCCCTGGGGGCACTGCGGGTCTCCGACGGCCCGGGCCAGCTGATCGCCGGCGCGGCCATGGTCGTCGCGGCCCTGCTGGTGCCCCTGGCCCGCAAGCGCTTCCTCGCGGTGCTGCTCGTGTCGGTCACCGGCTACGGGCTGGCCCTCATCTTCGCCCTGCAGGGCGCGCCGGACCTCGCCCTGACGCAGACGCTCGTCGAGACCGTGCTGCTCGTGGCGTTCGTGCTCGCCCTGCGCTCGCTGCCCGCGCCCCTGTGGCACCGCAACCCGGCCGGGCGCCGGCTGCTGCGCGGCACCATCGCGGTGACCTTCGGGCTGTTCATGATGGCGCTCGCGGCGTTCAGCATCTCCTCCCGCACGGCCGACCCGATCTCCCTGGAGCTGCCCCGGATGGCCTACGAGCTCGGTGACGGACAGAACGTCGTCAACGTGATCCTCGTGGACATCCGTGCGTGGGACACGTTCGGGGAGATCTCGGTGCTCGTGCTCGCCGCCACCGGCGTGGCCTCCCTGATCTTCGTCACGGGACGAGGGGACCGCATCGTCCGCTCCGGGGACGATCCCACCACCGACCAGCTGCGGGTGATCCGGCGGCGCAACGCCGCGGCCGTCTCGCCCGGCGGCGAGCCCCTGGAGGTGGGGCTGGCTCGCCGCGACGACGACCTCGAGGACCCCTACCTGCTCGCCGGGCGGACGATGGCCCCCGAGCGGCGCTCGATCGTCTTCGAGGTCGTCACCCGGCTGCTGTTCCACACGTTCATGATGGTCTCCCTCTACCTGCTGATCGCCGGGCACAACGACCCCGGCGGAGGGTTCGCGGGCGGTCTCATGGCCGGCCTCGCCCTGACCGTGCGCTACCTCGCGGGCGGGCGCTACGAGCTGGAGCTGGCCACGCCGATCAACGCGGGCACGATGCTCGGGACGGGCCTGGCGCTCGCCGCGCTCTACGCCGTCACCCCGGTGTTCTTCGGCGGGTCGGTGATGCAGAGCTACACCTTCGAGGCCGAGCTGCCACTCTTCGGGGCGGAGAAGTTCGTGACCGCCCTGATCTTCGACATCGCGGTCTATCTCATCGTGGTGGGGCTCATCCTGGACATCCTGCGCTCGCTCGGCGGCCGGATCGACCAGCGGATCGAGGAGGACGCGGTCCGCCGGCGGCGGCGCACCCCTGGACGCGGCACGCGCATCCGCGTCACGCGGCAGCGGAAGGTGTCCGCCGGCGCCCCCGCGGGAGCGACCGCGGCGGCCTCCGCGACATCGCCGACCGCGATCGCCCGGATCCGCACCGACGGAGGGAACGAGCACCGATGACCGTGAACCTGACCCTGCTGGTCGTGATGGGCGTGCTCTACGCCGTGGGCGTGTACCTGCTGCTCGAGCGCTCGCTCACCCGCGTGCTGCTCGGGCTGATGCTGCTGACCAACGGCACGAACCTGCTGATCCTGCACGCCGGCGGGGCCGCCGGCTCCGCGCCCCTGTACGAGGGGTCGATCGCCGCGGAGGACTACAGCGACCCGCTGCCCCAGGCCCTCATCCTCACCGCCATCGTGATCTCCCTCGCCGTCACCGCGTTCCTGCTGGGCATGATCTACCGGTCCTGGGTCCTCGGGCGCCGGGACGAGATCCAGGACGACGTCGAGGACCGGCGCGTGGCGCGGCAGTCCTCCTACGACATGGAGGACGACGCCGACGTCCCCGCCGACACCACGGAGTTCGACGACGCCCCGCGGCCCCAGGACCCCGGTGAGTCCCTGGAGACCCCGGGTGTGCGCGGCGTCGACGAGTGGGGAGGGAGGCGGTGACCGTCGACTTCGCCCAGCTGGCCCCCCTGGCCGTCATCATCCCGTTCCTCGGGGCGGCCCTGAGCCTCCTGCTCCTGCGGCGCAACGCCCTCCAGCGGACCGTGGCCATCGGCTCGCTCGTGCTCACCCTCGCGGTCGAGGCGCTCATCCTCGGGACCACGTGGAACCTCGGCCCGCAGGCCGTCCACCTCGGCGGCTGGGAGGCGCCCTGGGGCATCGTCATGGTCGTGGACCAGCTCTCGTCCCTGATGCTCGTGGTCTCCACGGTCGTCTCCCTCGCCGTGCTCGTCTACGCGAGCGGGCAGGGCGTGGCCGACGGCGACGAGGAGGGGCCGATCTCGATCTTCCACCCCTCCTTCCTGATCCTCGTGGCGGGGGTCTCCAACGCCTTCCTCGCCGGGGACCTGTTCAACCTCTACGTGGGGTTCGAGATCCTGCTGACCGCGTCCTACGTGCTCATGACGATGGGCGGGACCGTGCAGCGGATCCGCACCGGCGTGACCTACGTGGTGGTCTCGGTGATCTCCTCCGTGCTGTTCCTGATCACCATCGCGATGATCTACGCGGCCACGGGCACCATCAACATGGCCGATCTCTCGGTCAAGCTCGAGGGCCTGCCGGTGGGGACGCAGATGCAGCTGCACCTGATGCTGCTCATCGCGTTCGGCATCAAGGCCGCGGTCTTCCCGCTGTCCTTCTGGCTCCCGGACTCCTACCCGACCGCCTCCGCGCCCGTGACCGCCGTGTTCGCCGGCCTGCTGACCAAGGTGGGCGTGTACTCGATCATCCGCACCGAGACCGTGCTCTTCCCCGGGGAGCGGCTCGACGACCTCCTGATGTGGGTCGCGCTGCTCACCATGGTGGTCGGCATCCTGGGCGCGCTCGCGCAGATCGACATCAAGCGCATGCTGTCCTTCACCCTGATCAGCCACATCGGGTACATGATCTTCGGGGTGGCCGTGGGCACCCAGGAGGCGCTCTCCGCCACGGTCTACTACGTGGCCCACCACATCGTGATCCAGACGAGCCTGTTCCTCGTGGCCGGGCTGATCGAGCGCCGCGGGGGGTCCACCAACGTGGACCGGCTGGCCGGGATGGCCAAGATCTCGCCGCTGCTCGCGCTGCTCTACCTCGTGCCCGCGCTCAATCTCGGCGGGATCCCGCCGTTCTCCGGCTTCCTGGGCAAGACCGGTCTGCTGCAGGCCGGCGTGGACCAGGGCGACGGGCTGGCCTACGCCCTCGTCGCCGGCTCCGTGGCGGTGTCCCTCCTGACCCTGCTCGCCCTGATCCGGGTGTGGAACCGCGTGTTCCTGCGCGCCCCGGAGGACGCGGAGTACCCGGACCCCATCCTGCTGGCCCCGGTGCCGGCCGGCTCCCGGTTCCTGCTGACCTCGGGCGCCGTCGACGACCAGGCGGGCCGCTTCGCGGGCAAGGGCGACGTGCGCCTGATGTCCCCCTCGATGCTGGGCGGGGCCTCGGCCCTCGTCGCCGCGGGGGTGGCCCTGACCGTGTTCGCCGGGCCGCTGTTCCAGCTCGCGGACAACGCCGCGGAGAACCTCGTCCGCCCCGAGCGCTACGTCGAGGCCGTGCTGGACCCCGCGTCCGCGCCGCGGCCCGTCGTGGAGGAGGCCCCGTGACCCGCCCCAAGAATTCCCTGCTCGTCGAGCTGCCGCTGCTGGTGTGGCTCGTGGTGGTGTGGGGCGCCCTCTGGGGCGACTTCGGCCCCGGCAACCTGCTGGTCGGACTGGTCCTGGCCCTGCTCGTCACCTGGGTGCTCTACCTGCCGCCCGTCCAGCTGTCCGGCCGGTTCAACCCGTTCCAGTTCGCCCTCTTCGCCGTGACGTTCGTGTGGCAGGTCGCCAAGGCGAGCTTCGAGGTGATGCTCATTGCGATCCTCGTGGGCCCGCGCGCGCGCAACGCCGTGGTCGGCGTCCAGCTGCGCACGCGCTCCGACCTGCTCCTGACGGCCACCGGCCACACCATGACCCTGATCCCGGGCTCGCTCGTGGTGGAGGTGGACCGGGCCTCCGGCACGCTGTACTTCCACGCGCTCAACGTCCGCAGCGCTCAGGAGGCCGAGGACTTCCGCCGGTCCGCCCTCCGGGTGGAGGCGGCCTGGATCCGGATCATGGGCACCCCGGAGGAGCTCGCCGCCCTGCGGGCCGAGCGGGGCGGCGGACGGGCCTCCGGCACGGACCGGCCGGACAGCGCCGCGCTCAGCTCGCCGATCACCGCGAGCCTGCAGATCGTGGGCCGCCGCCGGGACGAGGTGCCCACCGGGTCCCCGGCGGACGCCCCGGGATCCACCCCCACCGACACCCACGAGGAGGACCACCCGTGATGCAGATCGCCGTGGCCGTCGCGGCCGTGCTGCTCAGCGCGGCCGCCGCGGGCACCCTCTACCGCCTCGCCAAGGGCCCCTCCCTGCTGGACCGCGTGGTGGCCACGGACGTGCTGCTGGCCATCGTCGCGGCCGCCCTCGCCGTGGACATGGCCTACCACGGCCACCTCAACAACCTGATCCTCATGGTGATCGTCTCGCTGGTCGGGTTCATCGGCTCCGTGACGGTGGCGCGCTTCGCCACCCAGACCGCCGAGCACGGGCGGTGAGCGCCGTGCTGGACACCGTCCTGGACGCCGCCGCGGCCGTGTGCCTCGTGGTCGGCGCGCTCATGTCCCTCGCCGCAGGGATCGGCCTGGTCCGCTTCCCGGACCTCCTGACGCGCATGCACGCCGGCACCAAGCCCCAGGTCTTCGGGCTGCTCCTCATGCTCACGGCAGTCGCCCTCGAGAACCGCGAACCCGTCATGATCCCGCTCATCGCCCTCGGCTGGATCTTCCAGCTGCTCACCGTGCCCGTCTCGGCGCACATGGTGGGACGCTCGACGTACCGCACCAAGCACCTGAACCGGACCACGCTGACCCAGGACGACCTGCAGAAGGTCCTCAACCGCGCCGCGGAGGGCGGGGCGGAGGGCTCCGCGGAGGGCGTCGCCGCGGGACCGCCGGTGCCGAGCCCGGACGGCCGGCGGGCGGACGGACAGCAGACTGACGGATCGCCGGGGACGCGTTAGGCTGGGCAGGATCGACAGGGCGCACCCGCGTCCCCCTCGGACGACAAGGAGCAGCACTCCATGAACACCAAGGTCCTCGAACTCGTGGGCACCGGCCTCTCGCTCGGCGGCGTGGCGCTCTCGCACAAGGTGCTCGGCGCGGCGTGGACGCGCATCACCGGCGACCCGCCCCCCGCCAAGAACCCGGACCCGGACGAGGCCTGGACGGGCATCATCATCTGGTCGCTCGTCACCGGTCTCGTGGGCACCGTCATCAAGGTCGGCATCTCCCGCCAGATCGCGAAGATGGAGAACAGGCCGCGGACGAACCCCAAGGCCTCGAGCCAGGCCGAGGTCTGAGGCCCGGCGAGCACCTCGCTCAGGGGCCCGTCCGGCCGGACACCGCACCGGTGTCCGGCCGGACGGGCCCCTGCGTCGTTCACCGGCCGTGCGCCGGCAGTGCACGGGGCGGGCGGGGGAGGGGTAGACTCGGTGCCACTGAACGACAGGGGAGCGCCCCGCCGGTGAGACCGGCGCGGCGCTGAGAGTGCGGATCGCCGCAGACCCTCGAACCTGCTCCGGTTAGCACCGGCGAAGGGAGTCGAGCATCTCAGGGGTGCTTCCCCGGGAACGCGCCACCGGCGCGGCCCGCGGAACCCCGTCCCCTCCTGGCACCGACGGCTCGCTGAGCCCAGGAGGAATCCACCGTGAACACCACCACCCACCGCCCCGCCCGCCGCCCCGGCACGTCCCGCGCGTCGTCCTGGCGCGTCGTCGACATCGTCGTGGCCGCCGTCCTCGCCGCCGTGTGCGCGGTCGTCTTCTGGGCGTGGTCGAACCTGCTCTACCCCGTGGTCGGCACGGCCGCGGTCGCCTACCCGCCCGCCGTGGGGCTGATCGCCGGCGGCTGGCTCGTGGCCGGCGTGCTCGGCGGGCTGATCATCCGCAAGCCCGGCGCCGCGCTGTTCTGCGAGCTGCTCGCCGCCGTGATCGAGAGCTTCCTGGGCACCCACTTCGGCCTGCTGGTCGTGCTCTCCGGTCTCGTCCAGGGCATCGGCGCGGAACTGGCCTTCGCCGCCTTCCGGTACCGCCGGTTCGACGCCCTCGAGGCGGCCGTGGCGGGCGCCGTGAGCGGGATCTTCCTCGGCGTCCACGAGAACATCGTCTACAACTACGAGTGGGCGCTGAGCCACCAGGTGGTCTACGTGGTCCTGGCGGCCGTCTCCGGGGCGGTGCTCGCGGGCCTGCTGATGCAGGCCGTGGTGCGGGCCCTCGCGGCCACCGGCGTGCTGCAGGGCCTCGCGTCGGGGCGGGCCGTGCGGCGATGACGGCTTTCACGACCCAGGGCCCCGTGGTGCCCGCCGGCCGCGGGGCGCGGGTCGAGGCCCGCGGCTTCGGCTGGCACCACCCCGGGCGGGACGCGGCGGCGCTGCGCGGCCTCGACCTCGTGGTGGAGCCGGGGGAGCGCGTGCTCCTGCTGGGACCCAGCGGGGCGGGCAAGTCCACCCTCCTGCACGCCCTGGCGGGAGTCCTCCACGACGACGACGGGCAGTCCGCCTCCGGCGAGCTGCTGCTCGACGGCATGCCGCCGGAGCAGGCGCGCGGCCGCGCCGGTCTCGTGCAGCAGGACCCCGAGTCCCAGGTGGTGCTGTCCCGGATCGGGGACGACACCGCCTTCGGCCTCGAGAACCTCGCGGTGCCCCGGGAGCAGATCTGGCCGCGGGTGCGCGCGGCGCTCGAGGACGTGGGGCTGGACCTCCCCCTCGACCACTCCACCGCGGCCCTGTCCGGCGGGCAGAAGCAGCGTCTGGCGCTCGCGGGCGCCGTGGCCATGAGCCCCGGGCTGCTGCTGCTCGACGAGCCGACCGCCAATTTGGACCCCGCCGGCGTGCGGCAGGTCCGCGACGCGGTGGTGTCCTGCCTCGACCGCAGCGGCGCCACGCTCGTGGTCGTGGAGCACCGTGTCGCCGTGTGGGCCGAGGTCGTGGACCGCGTCGTCGTGCTCGGCCGGGACGGGAGCATCACCCACGACGGCGCGCCGGGCCGGGTGCTCGGCGCCGCGGCCGACGAGCTCAGCGGCGCGGGGGTGTGGGTGCCCGGCCGGGTGCCTGCCACGCGTGCGCCCGCTCGCCCCGCCGCGGGTCCCGGTGCAGGCTCCGGTGCCGGTTCCGCCGGGGGTCCCGCCGGAACCCGGGCCGCCGGCTCCGGGGCGGACGGCGCACCGCTGCTGAGCGCCACCGGTCTGGGCGTCTCGCGCAGCCAGCCGTCGGCGCGGCAGCTGC
>NZ_PDDL01000073.1:0-17918 GCF_020833785.1 Kocuria sp. CCUG 69068 | reverse complement strand
CAGGTCCGCGGGGCGATCATGGCCGTGCTGCGGGCCGGGTCCGCGCCGGTGCCGGCAGTCTCCCTCACGGGCCCCGTGGACGTCGGCACGGGCGCGGGACTGGCGCCGGAGGCCCTGCGGGCCCTGGACGCCCTGCACGGGCTGGGCGCCCCGGAGGAGCAGCGCCGGCGCGCCCTGGACGGGCTGCTGCGGGACGGGCTGGCCGCCGCGGGACCGTCCGGGGTCAGTCTTCCGGGCTGAGCTGGAGCAGCATCCGGGTGTTGCCGAGGGTGTTGGGCTTCACCCGGGCGAGGTCCAGGTACTCGGCGACGCCCTCGTCGTGCGAGCGCAGCAGCTCGGCGAACACGTCGGGGTGCACCTGGTTCTGGTTGGGCATGACCGCGAAGCCGTGCCGGCTGAAGAAGTCGACCTCGAAGGTCAGGCAGAACACGCGCGAGACCCCCACGGCGCGGGCCCGCTCGATCAGCCCGGCCAGCAGGGTGCGTCCCACCCCGCGGCCCCGCCACTCGTCGGAGGTCGCCAGGGTGCGGACCTCGCCCAGGTCCTCCCACATCACGTGGAGGGCGCCGCAGCCGACGAGACCGGCCTGCTCGTCCCCGACCGCCTCCACCACCAGGAACTCCTGGATGCCCTCGTAGTAGGCGACCGTGTCCTTGTTGATCAGCACCCCGGCGCGCGCCAGGGGGGCCACGAGGTCCTTGATGGCGGGGACGTCGGAGGTGCGGGCGGGTCGGAGGCGCAGGTCGGTCACGACCCCCAGTGTACGCTTGCGAACTCCGCCGGCCCGCCGGAGCCTCTCTCCGTGACCGTCCCCACTTGGGCGGACGCCGAGGGGCCCGCCGCGCGGTTGCGCGACGGGCCCCTCGGCGGGCACCGGGCCGGCTCAGCCCTCGGAGCGGTTCTCACCGTCGCCGCGGGCGACGTCGACGTCCTCGAGGCCGCCCATCGGGTCGACCATGCCGTCGCCGGTGAGGTCGGACATCGGGGTGGAGGAGAAGGTCAGCTTCTCCGCGTCCCCCTCGCCCTCGGTGTCCACGAAGATCTTCTCCCCGGTGCTGATCTCCCCGAAGAGGATCTTCTCGGACAGCTGGTCCTCGATCTCCCGCTGCATGGTGCGGCGCAGCGGGCGGGCGCCCATGGACGGGTCGTAGCCCTTGCGGCTGACCCACCGCTTCGCGGCGTCGGAGAGCTCGATCGACATGCCCTGGTCCCGCAGCCGCTCCTGCAGCCGGGCCACGAACAGGTCCACGATCTGCACGATCTCGTTCTCGGTGAGCTGCGGGAAGACGATGATCTCGTCCACGCGGTTGAGGAACTCGGGCCGGAAGTGCTCCTTGAGCTCGTCCTGCACCTTCGCCTGCATGCGCTCGTAGTTGGACGCGGGGTCCACGCCGGTCTGGAAGCCGACCGGGACGGCACGGGAGATGTCCTTGGTGCCCAGGTTCGTGGTCATGATGATCACAGTGTTCTTGAAGTCCACCACCCGGCCCTGCGAGTCGGTCAGGCGACCGTCCTCGAGGATCTGCAGCAGCGAGTTGAACAGGTCCTGGTGCGCCTTCTCGACCTCGTCGAAGAGCACCACCGAGAACGGCTTGCGGCGCACCTTCTCGGTGAGCTGGCCGCCCTCCTCGTAGCCCACGTAGCCCGGAGGGGCGCCGAAGAGCCGGGAGACGGTGTGCTTCTCCTGGTACTCGGACATGTCCAGGGTGATGAGGGCGTCCTCGTCCCCGAACAGGAACTCCGCCAGCGCCTTCGCGAGCTCGGTCTTGCCGACGCCCGTGGGCCCGGCGAAGATGAACGACCCGCCCGGGCGCTTGGGGTCCTTCAGGCCCGCCCGGGTGCGGCGCATCGACCGGGAGAGCGCCTTGATGGCGTCGTCCTGGCCGATGATGCGCTTGTGCAGCTCGTCCTCCATGTGCAGGAGACGGCCCGTCTCCTCCTCGGTGAGCTTGTAGACGGGCACTCCCGTGGAGGCGGAGAGGACGTCGGAGATGACCTCGGGGGTCACCTCGGCGAGCTCGTCGCCGCCCTCGCGCCAGGCACGGTCCTTGTCGTCCCGCTCCGCGATGAGCTTCTGCTCCGTGTCGCGCAGCGAGGCGGCCTTCTCGTAGTCCTGACCGTCGATCGCGGCCTCCTTGAGCCGCTTGACCTCGACGATGCGGTCGTCGAGCTCCTTGATCTCCGGCGGGGCGGTCATCCGCTTGATGCGCAGGCGCGCACCGGCCTCGTCGATCAGGTCGATCGCCTTGTCCGGCAGGAACCGGTCGGAGACGTACCGGGCGGCCAGGTGCACCGCCGCCTCGAGGGCGTCGTCCGAGATCGAGACGCGGTGGTGCGCCTCGTACTTGTCGCGCAGGCCCTTGAGGATCTCCACGGCGTGCGCCTCGGAGGGCTCGTCCACCTGGATCGGCTGGAAGCGGCGCTCGAGAGCCGCGTCCTTCTCGATGTGCTTGCGGTACTCGTCGAGGGTCGTGGCGCCGATCGTCTGCAGCTCGCCCCGGGCCAGCATGGGCTTGAGGATCGAGGCGGCGTCGATCGCGCCCTCGGCCGCGCCGGCGCCCACGAGGGTGTGGATCTCGTCGATGAACAGGATGATGTCCCCGCGGGTGCGGATCTCCTTGAGCACCTTCTTGAGCCGCTCCTCGAAGTCGCCGCGGTAGCGGGAGCCCGCCACCAGGGACCCGAGGTCCAGGGTGTAGAGGTGCTTGTCCTTGAGCGTCTCCGGGACGTCGCCGCGCACGATGGCCTGGGCCAGGCCCTCGACCACCGCGGTCTTGCCCACGCCGGGCTCGCCGATCAGCACCGGGTTGTTCTTGGTGCGCCGGGAGAGGATCTGCATGACCCGCTCCATCTCGCGGAACCGCCCGATGACGGGGTCCAGCTTGCCCTCGCGGGCGGCCGCGGTGAGGTTGCGGCCGAACTGGTCCAGCACGGCCGAGCCCGCGGGCGTGCCCTCGGACTGGCCGGCCGAGCGCACGCCGGCGCCCTCCTTCTCGGGGGTGCCCCCGCCCTGGTAGCCGGAGATCAGCTCCAGCACGGTGGAGCGCACCTTCTGGGGCTCCGCGCCGAGCTTGGTCAGCACCTGCGCCGCCACGCCCTCGCCCGCGCGGATGATGCCCAGCAGGATGTGCTCGGTACCGATGTAGTTGTGGCCGAGCTGGAGGGCCTCGCGCAGCGAGAGCTCGAGGACCTTCTTGGCCCGGGGGGTGAAGGGGATGTGCCCGGACGGGGCCTGCTGGCCCGGTCCGATGATGTCCTGGACCTGCTCGCGGGCGCCGGTGAGGGTGATGCCCATCGAGTCGAGCGCCTTGGCGGCCACTCCCTCGCCCTCGTGGATCAGCCCGAGCAGCAGGTGCTCGGTGCCGATGTAGTTGTGGTTGAGCATCCTGGCCTCTTCCTGGGCCAGCACCACGACCCGGCGGGCGCGGTCGGTGAAGCGTTCGAACATGGATACTCCTCAGTCGATGTCTGCACCCGATGCTACGCACCCGAGGGGGTGATCGGGGGGCTGTTCGCCACCGGCGAGAAGACCGGACGGCCGGGGCGCGGGCCGTCCCCGGAACAGCCCGGGGGAAATGCCGGTGTTCGCGTCCGCACCGGCAAAGGCGCAGGTCATCAAAAGAATACCGGGGCATTTCGTGCCCGGGCCCCGCGGCGGCCGATAGGGGCACGGGCCCGGCGGAAGGAAAAGGGAAAG
Organism: Kocuria sp. CCUG 69068; assembly: GCF_020833785.1. Taxonomy (NCBI): domain Bacteria; kingdom Bacillati; phylum Actinomycetota; class Actinomycetes; order Micrococcales; family Micrococcaceae; genus Kocuria; species Kocuria sp. CCUG 69068. Next base: position 14,221 of record NZ_PDDL01000073.1, on the reverse strand, counting down.
GAGGGACCGGCGGACCGGCCCCTCCTCTATTCCGCCGGACGCGGAACGCGCGCTCTTATTTGTGGGCGTCGTAGTACGCCTTCTGCACGTCCTGGTGAATACGGCCGCGGTCGGAGACCGGGTGGCCGTTCTCTCGGGCCCACTGCCGGATGGCGGCGGTGTCCGGATTGGACTTCCCGGTGGGCCGGGCCTGCTTGGACGTCTGCTTGCCCTGCTGGGCGCGCCGGGCCTTGGCGATGAAGGGCCGCACGGCGTCGCGCAGCTTGGCGGCGTTCTCCTCGGAGAGGTCGATCTCGTACTGCGCGCCGTCGAGGCCGAAGCGCACGGTCTCCTCCGCGGGCCCGCCGTCGAGGTCGTCCTCGAGAATGATCTGCACGGTCTGTGCCATAACTGGAACTCTCCTCCGCCTTTCGGCGCTCGTCTCTGCCCGGCCGCGCCGAGAGCGGCGCTTCCTGAGGCGGTGCTGATTCCCCCGTGTGATACCGGATGATCCTGATCGTGAATTCCGGAGAACTCCGACGGACCCGAACACCCGGCGTCGTCGAGTTTATCCTACAATTACCGGGCGGAATTCAACAGCACGAAAAGGCGGACAAACAGGGCGCCAATTCGAATTCATTCGAAAGACGGTGCGGCGGGGGCCGGGAGCTCAGCGCTCCGTCCGGCGGCCGCGGCGCGGGGAGTGGCCGAACGGCAGGTCCTCGCCGTCGCGCTGCTTGAGCTCCTCGTACCAGCGCTCGGCGTCCTCCTGCGAGCGGGACTCGACGGCGCGCTCCGTGCGGTCGCCGCGGAAGATCCAGCGGAGGATGAACCAGAAGATGATGCCGATGCTGATCGAGGGCAGCAGGACAGCGATGTATTCCATGGGTGCGATTCTCCCGGGGAGATCTGGGCGGAGGCTGGGGACGGCGAGGGGCCGCGGCACGGCCGCGGCCCGGGCTCAGTCCTGCTCGGGCTTCATGAGGGGGAACAGGATGGTCTCCCGGATCCCCAGGTCGGTGAAGAGCATGATGAGCCGGTCCAGGCCCAGGCCCAGGCCGCCCATGGGCGGGGCGCCGTGCTCGAGGGCGCGCAGGAAGTCCTCGTCCAGCCGCATGGCCTCGTCGTCGCCGGCCGCGGCCCGGTGGGACTGCTCGGTGAGCCGCTCGCGCTGGACCACGGGGTCGATCAGCTCGGAGAACGCCGTGCCGCGCTCCATCCCCCCGATGATCAGGTCCCACGCCTCGATCAGGCCGTGCTCGGAGCGGTGCTGGCGGGCGAGCGGCTGCGCCGAGGGCGGGTAGTCGCACACGAAGGTCGGCTGGACCAGGGTGGGCTCCACGATCTCGCCGAACAGCTCGAGCACGTACTTCTCCGCGTCCCACATCGGGCCGACGGGGACCTCGTGCTCCTCGGCGATCCGGTGCAGGGTCTCCACGGGGGTCTCCGGGGTGATCCGCTGCCCCACGGCCTCGGAGAGGGCGGGGTAGACGGACAGCCAGCGCCACTCCCCGCGCAGGTCGATCGTGCCCTTGTCCGTCTCGATGGTGTCGACGCCCAGGGCGTCGGCGCACGCGAGGATGATCTCCTTGATCCGCTCGGCCATCGTGAACTGGTCGGCGTAGGCCTCGTAGGCCTCCAGGGTGGTGAACTCGGGGCTGTGCGAGGAGTCGACGCCCTCGTTGCGGAAGACCCGCCCGATCTCGAAGACCCGCTCGATCCCGCCGACCACGGCGCGCTTGAGGTAGAGCTCCGTGGCGATGCGCAGGGTCATGTCCTGGTCGAACGCGTTGAGGTGCGTCTCGAACGGCCGGGCCGTGGCCCCGCCGTGCACGAGCTGCAGGATCGGCGTCTCGATCTCCACGTAGCCGCGCTCCACCAGGACGTTGCGCACCGTCTGGATGATCCGCGCCCGCTGCACGACGACGTCGCGGGCCTCGGGCCGGACGATGAGGTCGAGGTAGCGCCGGCGCACCCGGGTCTCCTCGCTGAGCTCGTTGTGCAGCGTGGGCAGAGGCCGGAGCGCCTTGGACGCCATGGTCCAGGCGTCGGCCATCACGGAGAGCTCGCCGCGGCGGGAGGCGATCACCTCGCCGTGCACGGCGACGAAGTCGCCGAGGTCCACGAGGGACTTCCACTCGCCCAGGGACTCCTCCCCCACCTTCGCCAGGGAGAGCATCACCTGCAGGCGGGTGCCGTCCCCCTCCTGGAGGGTGGCGAAGCACAGCTTGCCGGTGTTGCGCACGAAGACCACGCGCCCGGCCACGCCGACGAACTGCCCGGTCTCCTCGCCGGGCTCGAGGTGGCCGTGGGCCTCCCGCACCTCGGCGAGGGTGTGCGTGCGCTCCACGCCCACGGGGTAGGCCTCCCGGCCCGACTCGAGGAGCCGGGCGCGCTTGGCGAGGCGGAACTGCATCTGGTCCGAGAGCTCGGCCTGCTCGGCCTCTGCCTGGGCGGTCGGGGAGGTGTTCTGCGCGTTGGTCACAGTTGTCCAGGATAACGGGGAGGGTCAAATCCCGGCCTGGGCCCTCACAGCACGAGGTTGTCGATCAGCCGGGTGCCGCCCACGTGGGCGGCCACGAGGGCAAGGGCGCCGGGCGCCGGCTCGACCGGCGCCAGGGTGCGGGGGTCGACGACGACGAGGTAGTCGAGCCGGACCCCGTCCTCGGCGTCGATCCGCCGCCGGGCGGCCTCGAGCTCCAGCTCCCCGGCGGCGAGCGCCCGCAGGGTGCGCGGGAGCACGAGCGCGGAGCGGCGCTGCGCGGCGTCGAGGTAGCGGTTGCGGGAGGACAGGGCCAGCCCGTCCTCGTCGCGCACGATGGGCACGGGCCGGACGGTGACGGGCAGGTCGAAGTCGGCGACCATCCGGCGCACGAGGAGCAGCTGCTGGGCGTCCTTCTCCCCGAAGTACGCCCGGAACGCGGCCGGCCCGGGCGGGGCGGTGATGTTGAGCAGCTTGTTGACCACGGTCAGGGCGCCGTCGAAGTGGCCGGGGCGGCTCGCGCCGTCGAGCACGGCACCGAGCCGGCCGGAGGTGACGCGCACGAGGGGCTCCCCGTCCGGGTACATCTCCGCCGTCGACGGGGCGAAGACGAGATCGGCGCCGAACCGGCCGAGCAGCTCGACGTCTGCCTCGAGGGTGCGCGGATAGCGCTCGAAGTCCTCGTCGGGGCCGAACTGCAGCGGGTTCACGAAGACCGAGACCGCGACCACGGTGTTCTCCTGCCGGGCGAGGCGCACCAGGTGGCCGTGCCCCTCGTGCAGGGCGCCCATGGTGGGCACGAGGCCCAGGGACGCCCGCTCACCGGGCGCCCCGTCCCGGGCCGCGCCGAGCCGGTCGGCCAGCGCGGCCCGGAACTCCTCGATGCCCCGGCAGACGCGGGGGACGCCGGTGGGGGCGCCGGTGGGGTCGCTCACGGGGTCTCCTCTCCGTCGGTGCCGCCGGTGCCGTCGGTGTCCCGGGTGAGCTCGAGGGCGGCGAGCACGGCGTCGTAGCGCGGGCGGTCGAGCAGGCCGCGGTCCAGGGCACGGCGGGCGGTGACGCGGGCGAGGTCCAGGTAGGCGAGCAGGACGTCGTCGCTCCCGTGGCCGTGGGCGTACTCGTCGAGGGCGTCCCGGTGGGCGGCCACGGTCCCGGCGTCGCCGCGGGCCACGGGTCCCGTGAGCGCGGACTCCCCCGCGGCCAGGGCGTTGTCCAAGGTCGCGCGCAGCAGGGGCCCCACCATCCGGTCGGGGCGCTCGACGCCGATGTCGCGGAGCACCTGCATGGACTGTCCGGCGACGGTCATCAGGTGGTTGGCGCCGTGGGCGAGGGCCGCGTGGTAGAGCGGGCGGTCGGCCTCCGCGACGACCACCGGCTCGGCGCCCATCTCGACCACCAGCGCCTGGGCGATGGGCAGCACCGGTCCCGGGGCCGTGATCCCGAACGAACAGTCGCTCAGCCGGGCAAGGTCCAGGCTCATGCCCGTGAAGGTCATGGCCGGGTGGATCGCGAGCGGGATCGCCCCGAGCCGGCGGGCCGGGTCCAGGACGCGGGTGCCCCAGCGGCCCGCGGTGTGCACCACGAGCTGCCCGGCCTGCCACAGCCCGGCGTCGGCGAGGCCCTGCACGAGCCCGGGCAGCTCGTCGTCGGGCACGGCGAGCAGCACGAGCTCGGCGCGCTCGAGCACGGACGGGACCTCGAGGACGGGCACGCCGGGCAGGAGGGCCTCGGCGCGGTCCCGGCTGGCCTCGGAGACGGCGTTGACGCCGACGACGGCGTGGCCGGCGGCGCGCAGCGCGGCGCCCAGGACGGCGCCCACCTTCCCGGCGCTGACGACCCCGACCCCGAGGCGTCCCGGGCGGTCGGACGGGTGGCTCATGGTCTCTCCTGGCGGGGGGTGTGGGGGTGGCTCGGGCCGTCGGCCAGTCTACGGGCCCCGGCCGCGTGCACCGCCTGGGCCGCGGCGAGCGCCCGGGCGTCCCCGGCGTCGAGATGCGGGACCATGACGCTCACGGGCCCCGGCGTGGAGTGCAGCTGGACGTCGGCGAGCCCCAGGGCCCGCTCGAGCGGGCCCTGGCTCACGGCCACCGACTGGGTCTTCTCGTGCGGCAGCACGGCGGTGCGCCGGCTCAGCCGCCCGGACCGGACCGCGAGGACGTCCTCGGTCGCGGCGAAGCCCGTCCGGCGGTGCACGAGGGGGTCGAGCCACCGGGCCCGGCGCGGAGAGGTGGTGAACCGGCCCTGCGCGCCCAGGCCGTGCAAGCCCTCCCGCAGCAGCGCGGCGAGGTCACCGTCCCGGGCGCCGGGCAGCGCGAGGTGCAGGACCTGGTGCACCTGGGGCAGGGTGCCGACGGGCAGCAGGGTCGAGCGCATGGCGTCGCCCTCCCCCGCCGCGGGCCCGTAGCCGGCCACGTTGACCCGCACCCGGTACCAGCCGAAGGGCCGCCAGAGCAGCGGCTGGTCCACGCCCACCGCCTGGATCCGCCCCGCCGGGACGGTCTGGGAGCGGACGCTGAACAGGCCGTAGCGCACGCGCATGCCCTCGGGGACGCGCAGCAGCCGGAAGTGGTAGCCCTGCTCGACCCGGCGGTAGGAGACGGCCCCGAAGCTGATCAGCCCGGGCAGCCAGGCGGCGAGCATCGCCGGGGCGGCACGGGCGTCCACCAGCAGGGCGGCCGGTGCGGCGGCCAGCAGCACGGCCAGGGCGACCGACGAGCCCGAGGCGAGCACGGAGCCGATCAGCCGCGGCACCGGCACGCCGAGCACCGGGCGCTCCTGGTCCCCGGTGACCGCCCAGGGGGCCGGTCGCCGCACGGGCGCGCCGGGCGCCGCGCCGGGCGCCGGGGCGGTGCGGTCCTGGCCCGGGGCGGCCAGGCCGAGCCGGCCCAGCAGCTCCCCGCGCAGCACGCGCGCCTGGGGGTGGGTGAGGTAGGACAGGGACACCGCGGACTGCCCGGCGTCGGCCACCTCGAACTTCAGCTCCGCCAGCCCCAGCAGCCGGGGCAGGAACGGGCGGTGGATGTCGATGGCCTGCACCCGGTCCAGCCGGGCCTGGCGCTCCTGCCGGAAGAGCACCCCGGAGCGGATCCGCACGTGCTCCGGGGTCACCTGGTAGCGGGTGAACCACCAGGAGACCAGCACGGCCGCGGCGAACACGAGGAGCACGACCGCCACGAGCCCGGCCAGCACCCACCAGAAGACGGCGCCCATCCGGGCCGGGTCGAAGTCCTGGGGCGGCACGGCGTCCCCGCGGCCGAGGAAGGCGTTGAGGAAGTCGTCGAGGAGGATGTTGACGAAGGCGCCCGCGATCACGACCATCGCGAGCCACCCCTTGACCACCGGGGTCAGCGGGTGGACACGGTGCCACTGCGGGGCCGGCGCGGGGGCGGGGGCAGCGCTCACAGGCCCGCCAGGAGGGCCTCGCCGCGCGCGGTGAGCCGCTCGCGCAGCCGGGACGCCTCGGCGTGCTCCACCCCCGGGATCTCGGCGTGGCTGCCCACGGCGGCGGTGTGCAGCTTCACGGTGGCCAGGCCGAAGCTGCGCTGCAGCGGGGAGACCGACACGTCCACGTACTGCATCCGGCCGTAGGGGATCACCGTGACCCGCTGGTAGAGCAGGCCGCGCCGCACGAGCAGGTCCTCGCCGCGCTCGGCGTAGCCGATCGCCCGGACCCGCCGCGGGGCCAGGAGCACGGAGAGCAGCCCGGCCGCCAGGACGGCCGCGGGCGGCAGCAGCAGCAGGCCCAGGGGGGCGCCGGACCACACGCCCGTGGCCGCCAGCACCGCCGGCCAGCCGAGGGCGGCGAGCCAGAAGAGGGTGCTGAGGAGGGTGGAGAGCACCACCACGGAGAGGTGCTTGGGCGAGACCCGGGTCCAGGCCAGGCCCTCGGGGTCGATCGCGGGGTTGCTCAGGGGCACCCGGTCACCGGGCGTCCCCGCCACGGGGCCGCCGACGGGCCCGTGGGCGGATCTCTCGGGCATAACCACCTTCTCCCTCGGGAAGCTCCTTCTGCCGCCCCCTACGGTACTCGGCGCCCTCCTCCGCATCGGGATCGTCCGGCGGCAGCTTGCAGAAGCCCTCCACGATCCAGCCCACCACCACGAGCACGAGCCCGGCCCCGGCGTGCACCAGGCTGGCCCACAGCGGGCCCTGCTCGGAGCGCACGGTCACCAGCGCGAGCTGCTCGACGGCCACGGCGGCGTGCCAGCCGGTCAGCATCGCCCCCGCCCAGGCCACCGCCTGCGCGCCGGCCGCGGTGCGGGCGGCCACGAGCGGGTCGAAACGCTCCGGGCGCGCTCCGTCCTGGTGCCGCTTGACCCGCACGCCCAGCACCAGCAGGGCCGCGGCCACGGCGGCGAGGGCCGCGAGCGAGGCCCACGGCAGGATCAGCAGCGGCCCGCCCGCGCCCGTGGACAGCCGGTTGGCGGTCCAGCCGACGGCGCCTGCGGCGGCGGCGCACATCAGCAGCGCCGGGACCGTGAGCACGTGCACGGCGGCTCCCCCTCAGTCCCCGTCCCCGCCGGGAGCGGGGTCCTCGGGCAGCAGGGGGATCGTGTCCGGCCCCAGGCCGCCGAGGTCCTCCGCCCGGCGGGCCAGCTCGGCGACGCTGCGCCCCTCGAGCGTCGCGCCGGGGTCCATGAGGGCCCAGGGCACGAGCACGAACGCGCGGGTGCCGGCGCGCAGGTGGGGCACGGTGAGGTCCGGCTCGTCCAGGCGCAGGTCCCCGTAGACCACGATGTCGACGTCGAGGGTGCGCGGGCCCCAGCGCTGCGTCCGGGTCCGGTGGTGGCGCTCCTCCACCTCCTGGCACGCCCGCAGCAGCCCGAAGGGGCTCAGCTCGGTCTCCACCTCGACGACCGCGTTCAGGTAGTCCCCCTGGCCGGCCGGTCCGCCGACCGGCCGGGAGCGCACGATGGGCGAGGCGCGGACCAGCGTGATCCGCGGGTGGGCGGCCAGCTCGAGGGCGGCGCCGCGGAGGGTGGCCTCCCGGTCGCCGAGGTTGGCGCCGAGGGCGAGGACGGCCCGGGTGCCCACCTCAGCGCTCCCGGTAGATCGTGACGGAGACGTCGGAGAACGTCACCTCGATGGGCGCCTTGGGCTTGTGCACGGTGACCTCCACCGCGTCGAGCGGGAAGCGGGCGAGCAGCCGCCGGGCGACCTGGTCGGCGAGGGTCTCGAGCAGGTTGACGCTGGGGCCGATGACGATGTCCCGCACCTCCTCGGCGACCTCGCCGTAGTGGGCGGTCAGGGCGACGTCGTCCGAGGCCCCCGCCGCGGCCAGGTCCAGGTACATGACGAGGTCCACGAAGAAGGGCTGGCCGCTGCGCTTCTCCTGGTCGAAGACGCCGTGGTAGCCCACCGCGCCGATGCCCAGGAGGTTGATCCGGTCCCGGCGGTCGGGGGCCCTGGTGGTGGACACCGGGACGTGCTGGCGGCCGGCCCGGTCCCCGGCGCGCATCCGGGCGGCGTCCGCGTCCTCGCGCGGCACGCGGTTCACCGGTCCGCTCCGGAGGACGCCGGCAGCACGCCGGCGTCGGCGGCGGGGCGCAGCAGGGCCGGCTCCACGCCGCGCCAGGCGTGCGCGGCGGCCACGGCGTCGGCGCTCGGGCGCACGGCGTGGACGCGCACGCACCACGCGCCCGCGTGGGCGGACAGCGCGCTGATCGCGGCCGTCGCCGCGTCCCGCCCGGCCGCGGGGCGCGGTGCGCCGTCCTGCTCGAGCAGGGTGCCGAGGAAGCGCTTGCGGGACGCCGCCACGAGCACCTTGTGGCCGGTGGCCGTGAAGCGCGGCAGCGCCCGGAGCAGCTCCCAGTTCTGCGCCCCGCGCTTGTCGAAGCCCAGCCCGGGGTCCAGGACCAGCTTCTCGGGGGCCAGGCCGGCGGCCAGGCAGCGCTCCGTCAGCGCCTCGAGCTCCCCGAGCACCTCCCCGGCCACGTCGTGGTAGACGGCCCGGGAGTCCTGCACGTCGGGCAGGCCGCGGGCGTGCATGAGGACGTAGGGGGCCTGCCGCTCGGCGACCAGGTCGATCATGTCCTGGCTCGCGCGCAGCCCCGAGACGTCGTTGACGATGTGCGCCCCGGCGTCCAGGACGGCCTCGGCGGTCCCGGCGTGGAGGGTGTCGACGCTGAGCACCGCGCCCGCGGCGGCGAGGGCCTCGACCACGGGCAGGATCCGGCGCCGCTCCTCGGCGGGGTCGATCCGCTCGGAGCCGGGCCGGGTGGACTCGCCCCCGACGTCGACGATGTCGGCGCCCTCGGCGAGCATGCGCAGCCCGTGCGCGATCGCGGCCTCGTGCCCGGCGTGCTCGCCGCCGTCGCTGAAGGAGTCGGGGGTGACGTTGAGGATGCCCATGACCAGCGTGCGCCCGGTGGGCAGGTTCTCGAAGGAGCCCCAGCCGGAGGGCCGGTGCGCGGGGTCGGTGCGGAGGGGGGGCGTCATGTGCTCAGCGCCCCAGGATGAGGCTCATCGCCTCGGCGCGGGTGGCGGGCTCGCGCAGCTGTCCGCGCACGGCCGAGGTGACGGTCTTGGCGCCCGGCTTGCGCACCCCGCGCATGGACATGCACAGGTGCTCGCACTCGACCACCACGATCACCCCGGCCGGCTGGAGGTGCTCCACGATCGCCTCCACCACCTGGGTGGTCAGCCGCTCCTGGACCTGGGGCCGGCGGGCGAAGAGGTCCACGAGGCGGGCGAGCTTGCTCAGGCCGGTGACCATCCCGTCGTGGCCGGGGATGTAGCCCACGTGGGCGTGCCCGTGGAACGGGACGAGGTGGTGCTCGCAGGTCGAGTAGAAGGGGATGTCCTTGACGAGGACCATCTCGGAGTGGCCGATGTCGAAGGTCGTCCCGAGGATCTCGGCGGGGTCCTGGTGCAGGCCCGCGAACATCTCCGCGTACGCCCGCGCCACGCGCCCCGGGGTGCCCTGCAGGCCGTCCCGGTCCGGGTCATCGCCGATCGCCAGCAGCAGCTCGCGCACGGCCGCCGCGACGCGCGGCTGGTCGACCGCCCCGGCGCCGGCCTCCAGCGCGGGGGCGGGGTCGGGGTACGGCGGGTCGAACGCCTCCGCGCGCAGGTCGTGCGCGCTCGTCTGCTTCGTGCGGGCCTCGTGGGGCAACGCGCCCTCCTTCGGGATCTGCCGGTGCGGCGGGGTCTGCCGGACGGGACGGGAGTCGGCGGACGCGACCGGCTGTCGCTCCATCCTAGGCCCGGCTCAGTCCGTGCCGGCCCCCGGGGCGCGCTCCGCGGAGGGTCCGGTGGTGCTCGAGGAGCCCGCCCCCTCCCCCGGGGGCACCGAGTGCCCGCGCTCCGGGACCTCGAGGGGGTGCTCCGGCTTCGCGGCGGCCGCCTGGTCCTGCGGGGCCAGGGTCGCGGGGTCCTGGGCGTGCAGCCGCCGGGCCTCCTCGCGCTCGGCCTGCGTGACCACGGGCGGGTCCTCGGAGAGCGGCCGGGTGTCCTTGGACAGCCACACGGGCCGCAGGTCCCGCTTGCGGATGTCGTGGAAGAGGTCCGCGATCTGCGCCTCGTTGAGCGTCTCCTTCTCGAGCAGCTCGAGGGCGAGCCGGTCGAGGACGGGACGGTTGTCCATGAGGATCGCGTGCGCCTCGTCGTGGGCCTGGTCCAGCAGGGCCCGCACCTCCTCGTCGACGATCGCGGCGGTGCGCTCGGAGTACTCCCGGCCCGAGCCGGCGGCGTCCCGGCCGAGGAACGGCTCGGAGCTGTCCCCGCCCAGCTTGATCGAGCCCACGCGGGCGCTCATGCCGTACTGGGTGACCATCTTGCGGGCCGTGTCGGTGGCCTTCTGGATGTCGTTGGACGCGCCGGTGGACGGGTCCCGGAACACGATCTCCTCCGCCGCGCGCCCGCCCATGGCGTAGGCCATCTGGTCGAGCAGCTCGTTGCGGGTGGTCGAGTACTTGTCGTCCATGGGCATGACCATGGTGTAGCCCAGGGCCCGGCCGCGGGGCAGGATGGTGATCTTCGTGACCGGGTCCGTGTTGCGCAGGGCCGCGGCCACGAGCGCGTGCCCGCCCTCGTGGTAGGCGGTGACCTTGCGCTCGAGCTCCTTCATGATCCGGCTGCGCTTCTGCGGACCAGCGATGACCCGGTCGATCGCCTCGTCCACGGCGCGGTCGTCGATGAGCTGGGCGTGGGAGCGGGCCGTCAGCAGCGCGGCCTCGTTCATCACGTTGGCGAGCTCGGCGCCCGTGAAGCCGGGGGTGCGCTTGGCCACGGCGGCGAGGTCCACGTTGTCCGCGAGCGGCTTGCCCTGCGAGTGCACCCGGAGGATCTGCAGGCGGCCCTTCATGTCGGGGGCCTCCACGCCGATCTGGCGGTCGAAGCGGCCCGGGCGCAGCAGCGCCGGGTCCAGGACGTCGGGGCGGTTGGTCGCGGCGATCAGGATGACGTTGGTGGTGGCGTCGAAGCCGTCCATCTCGACGAGCAGCTGGTTGAGGGTCTGCTCGCGCTCGTCGTTGCCGCCGCCCATGCCCGCGCCGCGCTGGCGGCCCACGGCGTCGATCTCGTCCACGAAGATGATGGCCGGCGCGTTCTCCTTGGCCTGCTGGAACAGGTCGCGGACCCGGGAGGCGCCCACGCCCACGAACATCTCGACGAAGTCGGAGCCGGAGATCGAGAAGAAGGGCACGCCGGCCTCGCCGGCCACCGCCCGCGCGAGCAGGGTCTTGCCGGTGCCGGGAGGGCCGTAGAGCAGCACGCCCTTGGGCACCTTCGCGCCGAGGGCGGTGAAGCGCTCCCGCTCCACCAGGAACTGCTTGATCTCGTCGAGCTCCTGCACGGCCTCGTCCGCGCCGGCGACGTCGGCGAAGGTCACCGTGGGGTTGTCCTTGTCGAACATCTTGGCCCGCGAGCGGCCGAAGCGCATGACCTGGGACCCGCCCCCCTGCATCCGGGAGAACACGAACCAGAAGATGGCGAGGATGATCAGGAACGGCAGCATGAAGCCGAGGAGGCTGGTGAACCAGTTCGACTCGACGGGCTGGTCCGTGAACCCCTGGAGGTCCGCCGCGTTCATCGCGTCGACGACCTCTTCCCCGCGCGGGGTGACGTAGTAGAACTCGACGCTGCGCCCGAGGTCGCGGCCGTCGAGGGAGAGGTCCTCCTCCAGCTGGAGCTCGACCTTCTGCTGGCCGTCGTAGATCTTCGCCTCGGCGACCTGGCCCTCGCGGAGCAGCTGCAGGCCGACGTTGGTGTCCACGCGCCCGGAGGAGCCCGTGGTGAGCGTGCCCACCAGGGGGAAGAGGATCAGAGCGGCCAGCAGGACCCAGAACCAGGGTCCTCTGAAGAAGTTGTTGGGTTTTTTCGCCGTGGCCAAGCCGCTGATCCTCCCGTGGATGGTTGTCCGGGCCCCCTCGAGCCCGTGCCCGCCCAGGGCCGGAGGTCCAGGGGACGCAGACCTACAATGTACAGCCCGGACTCGGGGTCGGGCCCCGGACGGGCCGGGAGTTCCCTGTCAGCGGACACCCGGCCCGGGAACCGCCGCGGCGCACGCCCGCCCGGGGCGCCGGCTCACTCGTAGACGTGCGGCGCCAGGGTCGCGATGCAGTCGAGGTTGCGGTACTTCTCGGCGTAGTCGAGCCCGTAGCCCACCACGAACTCGTTGGGGATGTCCCAGCCCACGTACTTGACGTCGATGGAGGTCTTCGCGGCCTCGGGCTTGCGCAGCAGGGCGCAGATCTCCACCGAGGCCGTGCCGCGGGACTCGAGGTTGGCGCGCAGCCAGGACAGGGTCAGGCCCGAGTCGATGATGTCCTCCACGATGAGCACGTCCCGCCCCGTGAGGTCCGTGTCCAGGTCCTTCAGGATGCGGACCACGCCCGAGGACTTGGTCCCGGAGCCGTAGGAGGACACGGCCATCCAGTCCATGGGGTACTGGCCCTGGAGCGCCCGGCACAGGTCGGCCATGACCATCACCGCACCCTTGAGCACGCCCACGAGCAGGACGTCCCGGCCCCGGTAGTCGGCGTCCACGGCGGCCGCCAGCTCGGCGATCCTCGTGTCGATGTCTTCCTTGCTGTACAGGACCTCGGTGAGATCCCCCTGGACGTCCTCAGCCTTCACGGCGCTCCTCGGGTGATGCGGATGCGGGTCGGGTGGCGCTCGCGGGCCGCGGGCGGACGAGCTCCAGGTGCCCCGGGCCACGGGTGCCCGCCGTCGGGCGGCGGCGCCACACCGACACCATACCCGCCATCTGCACGGGCCCCGCACCTGCCCGGCCGGACCGGTCAGCCCAGCGCCTCCTCCAGCGCGGCCAGCACCTCGGACGCGCTCCCGGCGTCGAGGAGGGCCCGCCGGCAGGACTCCCCGGCCAGGGCCTCGGAGAGCTCGGCCAGCAGCTCCAGGTGCTCCTCCCCGGAGCGCTCCTCCGGGAGGGAGATCAGGAAGACCAGGTGGACCGGTTCGCCGTCCAGCGCGTTCCACTCCACGCCGTCCCGGCTGCGGGCGAACGCGATCATCGGCCGCTCGGCACCGGCGGACTTGGCGTGCGGCAGGGCCACGCCGTTGCCCACCCCGGTGGACCCCTCCTCCTCCCGGGCCAGGGCCGCCGCGACGGTGCTGTCGGCGTCGTACGCCCGCCCCGTGTGCGCGCCGAGCTCGGCAAGCTGCCGGATGACGCCGTCCCGGTCCGCCCCGTGGACGTCCAGGAGCACGGTCGACTCGCTCAGGTGGTCCAGGACGGAGCCGGAGCGCCCCGGGGAGTCGTCCTCGGCGCGGGAGGTCCTGTCGCTCATGTGCTGTCCCATCGGTGGAGGTGGACGGGCGGCGCGGTCCCACCGCGCTGCCCGCGGCACCGCTGCGCCCTCGTGCGGGCCAACCTACGGCGGCCGGGCCCCGGCGTCCACCGATCCGCGCGGATTCCGATCCCGACGGCAAATATTGTTGAACAATCCTGGGGGACAGGGCATGCTGGAGGGACCGACGTGACAAGGAGCACAGCATGCCCCCCTCCGACATCGACCTCAACGCGGACTGCGGCGAGTCGCTCAGTGCCTGGGCCATGGCCGGCGACGAGGCCGTCCTGCACGTGGTCACCAGCGCCAACGTGGCCTGCGGCTTCCACGCGGGGGACCCGACGGTCGCCCGACGGACCTGCACCGTGGCCGCCGAGCAGGGCGTGGCCGTGGGCGCGCAGGTCTCCTACGACGACCTCAAGGGCTTCGGCCGCCGCTTCATCGCCGTGCCCCGGGCGGAGCTGACCGACCAGCTGGTGTACCAGATCGGCGCCCTCCAGGCCCTGGCCCGCGCCTCGGGCACCGGGGTGAGCTACGTCAAGCCGCACGGCGCCCTGTACAACGCGATCGTCCACCACGAGGAGCACGCAGGAGCGGTGGTGGACGCCGTGCGCGACGTCGACGACGCCCTGCCCCTGCTGGTGCTGCCCGGCTCCGAGATCGAGCGCCAGGCGCGGGCGGCCGGGCTGCGCACGGTCCGCGAGGCCTTCGCCGACCGCGGCTACACGCCGCAGGCCACGCTCGTGCCCCGCACCGAGGCCGGCGCCGTCCTGCACGACGCCGACGAGATCGCCGCCCGCGTGGTGCGGATGGCCGTCGAGGGCGTGGTCGAGGCCGTCGACGGCTCCCTCGTGGCGGTGGACGCCCAGAGCATCTGCGTGCACGGGGACACCCCCGGGGCGCTGGCCATCGCCGAGCGCGTGCGCCGCGCCCTCGAGGAGGCCGGCCTGCGGGTCGGGAGCTTCCTGTGAGCGGGCCGGCCCCCGCGGGGCCCCGCCGGGTCCGGCCGCTC
>NZ_PDDL01000072.1:0-18577 GCF_020833785.1 Kocuria sp. CCUG 69068 | reverse complement strand
CGGTCACCCCGGGCGGGCCCGCTGCGGCGTGGGCGGTGGAGACGAGCCGGCACAGGGCGGCGTAGCCCGCACCGGCGGTGCCGCCGGCCGCCAGGACCACCACGCGGCCGAGGGCGCGCTCGCGGCCGGGGTCCAGCAGGGCGAGGTCGACCCCCAGGACCGGGTCGATGCCGTGCTCCCGGCACGCGCCCAGGTGCTTGATCGCGCCGTAGAGCCCGTCCCGGTCGGTGCAGGCGAGCGCGTCCGCGCCGTCCGCCGCGGCGGCGGCCGCCAGGACGGCAGGTCGGCTGACCCCGAAGTGGGCGCTGAAGGCGGTGGCGACGTGCAGGTGCGGAAAGCTCACACCCCCATTCGAATACGTGTTCGAATCTTAAGTCAATTGCAAACCGCCGGGGCCGCGAGAACTCCGGATCCTGGGCGTCCGTGGCGGCGCACGCCGGCCCAGGAGGACGCCGGGCCCGGGCGGGACACGATCCGCCCACGGCCCGCAGGGACGCCGCGCACGGGGACGCCCTCGTTCCGGGACAGGGGATGCCGCACTTCTGTGGCATGTTGTTTCCTGCACCCACGGGCATCACCGAGGGGCCCGCACCCCCGCCGCACGGACGCAGGAGGAGACGACGATGGACGTCCGGCAGCTCACGTACTTCCTGGCCGTGGTGGACCACGGCGGCTTCACCCGCGCCGCGGAGCAGCTGCTCATCGCCCAGCCCTCCCTGTCCCAGACGATCAAGGGCCTCGAGCGGGAACTGGGGGTGCCGCTGTTCCACCGGATCGGGCGGCGGGTGGTGCTCAGCGAGGCCGGCGAGGAGCTGGTGGGCCCGGCCCGCGTGGTGGTCCGGGACCTGGAGGCCGCCCGGTCCGCCGTCGACGACCTGCGCGGGGTGCGCAGCGGCCGCCTGGACGTGGTCGCCATGCCCTCCCCCGGCGTCGAACCGCTCACGTCGATGATCGCCGCCTACGCGCGGGCCCACCCGGCCGTGACGGTCAGCGTGGAAGCGGCCTTCACCCCCGAGGAGGTGGCCGACGCGGTGCGCACCGGCCGCGCCGAGATCGGCGTCCTGGGCTCGGAGCACCCGTTCCGCTCCGCCGAGGTCGAGGTGATGCACCTGGAGCAGCAGCCCCTGGTGCTCATCGTGGCACCGCAGGCGGACACCTTCGGTGACGGGCACGCCATCCGCCGGGAGGACCTGGCCGGGCACCGGGTGGTCGTCTCCCAGCAGGGCTCGCTGATGCGGCGGCTGGTCGACGACGCCCTAGCCGACGGGGTGCCGGTCGAGATCGCCGCCGAGGTCGCCCACCGCACCTCGGTCCTCCCGCTGGTGCTGGCCGGGGTCGGGCACGCGGTGCTGCCCTCCTCCTGGACCCCGCTGGCGCACGCCGCAGGGCTGCGGGTGCTGCGGATCGAACCGGTCACCGTGCTGCACGTGGCCGTGCTCAGCCGCCCGGCGCACCTGACCCCGGCCGCCCGCGCGTTCCTGGCGGTCGCCGCCGAGCACGCGGCCCGGCACGCCGCGGACCGCTCCCGGGCACCGGAGGGAACGGCGCCGGACCGGGCCGAGAGGGCGGGCCGGCCGGAGGGGACGGCGCCGCAGGACGCGCCGCGGATCGTGTCATAGGGGATTCCTATCCGGGGGATGGGATTCCGGTCTTGGACCTCACGGTGCTCGGGGCGCTCTACTGGAACCCGGTGCCGCACTGCGCTGCGGACACCACGACCAGAGCACCCGAGAAGGAGAGCACCCCATGGCCGAGCACCAGGTCTTCACGATCGCCTCGATCCCCGCCGACGGCGTGGGCCCGGAGGTCGTCGCCGCCGGCCGCACGGTCCTGGACGCGGTGGCCGAGCAGTCGAACGGGGCGTTCTCCTTCGACTGGACCGAGTTCCCCTGGGGCAGTGCGTACTACGCCCAGCACGGGGTGATGATGCCGGCCGACGGGCTGGAGACCCTCCAGGACTTCGACGCCATCTACTTCGGCGCCGTGGGGTGGGAGAACGTCCCCGACCACGTGTCCCTGTGGGGGCTGCGGCTGAACATCACCCAGAACTTCGACCAGTGGGCCAACATCCGCCCCGTGCGCTTCCTCCCCGGCGTGGTCTCCCCGCTGCGCAAGGCCGACGACACCGAGCTGGACTGGGTCGTGGTCCGGGAGAACAGCGAGGGCGAGTACGCCGGGCTCGGCGGGCGCAACCTCGCCGGCCGGGGCCCCGGCAACGAGGTCGCCGTCCAGTCCTCGCTGTTCACCGAGAAGGGCTGTGAGCGGATCATCCGCTTCGCCTTCGACCTCGCCCGCACCCGCACGGTGCAGAAGGTCTCCAGCGTGACGAAGTCCAACGCCCAGCAGTACGGCATGGTGCTGTGGGACGAGGTCTTCGCCCGCGTCGCCGCCGACTACCCGGACGTGACCACCGAGTCGGTGCTGGTGGACGCGATGAGCGCGAAGTTCGTCCTGCGACCCGAGGACCTCTCCGTGGTGGTGGCCTCCAACCTCAACGCCGACATCCTCTCCGACCTCGGCTCCGCCCTGGCCGGCAGCCTCGGCCTGGCCGCCAGTGCGAACCTCGACCCGGAGCGCCGGTTCCCCTCGATGTTCGAGCCCGTCCACGGCTCCGCCCCGGACATCGCCGGCCAGGGCATCTGCAACCCGATCGGGGCGATCGCCAGCGCCGCCCTGATGCTGGACCACTTCGGTCTGCACGCCGAGGCCCGCCGGGTGGAGGCCGCGATCGAGGCCACCACCGCCGCCGGGCACCTCACCCGTGACATCGGCGGCACCGCCGACACCGCCGAGATCACCCGGGCCGTCGTCGACGCCCTGGCTGCCTCGCTGACCTCCGCCTGAGGCTTCCCGTCCCTCCGGCCCCCGCCCCGCCCGGGACAACTCCGAGGACCGGCCGGCGCCGCGCCGGGCGCGGCGGTCAGCGTCCAGTGGCGCAGATCGCCCGCTCGATCAGGGAGGCGCTGCGGCGGTCGATCTCGTCCTCCACGAGCCTGCCGGGCGCCTCGGGGTACCAGCCGAGGTCGTCCCGCACGTCGGCGGCGACCTCGGACCCACCGCCGCGGGGGGCCACCCGGAAGGTGGCCCGCAGGGGCAGGGCCCGCCACCCGAACTCGGAGGCCGTCCCGCGCCGGCGGAAGGTGACGTCCGAGCCCACCGAGACCTCCACGCAGCACTCCTGGGAGCGGACCGCCGGGTCGAGGTCCTCGAACGCCGTGCGGATCCGCTCGAGGGCCTCCTCCGGGGGCATCGGGCACGTCCACGCCCGGGTCGTGGTGATGCGCGGCCGGTTCGGGGACCGGCGCGCCAGCCAGGGGACGAGGAACCGCTGGCCGAGCACCAGCGCGACGACGACGAGCGCCGCCGCTCCGAGCGCGAGCTGCGCCACGGAGATCACGCCCCGGAGGAGGAGCTGGACCACGAGGAGGACGACCACGGCCGACCCGGCCGGCCCGGCCAGCCGGTACCGTCCCCCGGCGGAGCGTCTGGCAGACACGCGACCTCCCTCCCCCGTCCGGACCACGGTGACCCTCGGCTGTCCTCCGTCGCTGCCATTCTTGCCCGCGCGCACCCCGGGACACCAGGTGTGCATCCGTAAAGGGGACAGGCTCGCGGGGCGCTCCCCGGGTGCAGGGAAGATCGGGCGGCGCGGCCCGGCGCCCCGCGGTGTCGCCCGCCCTGCCTATGCTGAGGTCCGGCGGCAGCGAGGCGGCGCCGGACCGGCGGCCGCGACGACGGAGGGGTGTGGGCCATGACGGCGACCTATCGGTACGACGTGGAGGTCCTGCACCTGCTCGTGTCACCGGCGCACGCCTACTTCGGCCGCGCCCGGGACGGCGCGGCGGAGGTCCCCACCACCGACGCCGAGCGGGTCGAGCTGGTGGCCGGCAAGGGCGTGGTGGGCGACCGGTTCTTCGGCAAGGCCGCGCACATGGACGCCGCCGTCACCCTGCTCGCCGTCGAGGCGCTCGAGGCCATGGCCGCGGACCTGGGCACGGACCCCTTCGACCCGCTCCTGACCCGGCGCAACGTGGTCCTCCGGGGCGCCCACCTGGCCCCGCTGCTGGGCGAGGAGTTCGCGCTGGAGTCCCGGGGCGCCCTCGTGCGGCTGCGGGGCGGGCGCCCGGCCCACCCCTGCGTGTGGATGGACCGGGTCCTGGCTCCGGGCGCGCACGCCGCCATGCGGGGGCGAGGGGGCCTGCGCTGCCGGCCGCTGTCCAGCGGCGACCTGCACCGCGGACCGGCCGTGCTGCACAGCCCGGTCCCGCTCGAGCCGGAGCTGGCCGGCGCGGCCGTGCTGCGGCGCCCGTCCCGGCTGCCGTAGCCCGCCCACCCGGGACCGGCGCCCGGGCCCGCGCCGGGTCAGGCCTGCGCCAGCTGGGGCAGCACCGTCTCCCCGAAGGCGTCGAGGAAGCGGCCCTGCTCCTGCCCCACGTGGTGGAGGTAGATCTCGTCGAAGCCGAGGTCGGCGTACTCGTGCAGCCACTGGGCGTGCCGGCCGAGGTCGGCGGAGACGTTGACCGCCCCGGCGATCTGCTCATCCCCCACGTCCTCCTGGACCGCCTTGCGCAGGTAGTCCTGGGGCGAGGCGAGCTCGGCCATGGTCACGGCGTCGAAGACGTTGGTGCGCCACTGGTCGAAGGCGATCGCGCGGGCCTGCTCCGGGGAGGGCGCCCAGCTCAGGTGCACCTGCAGCGCGGTCCGCCCGGTGCCGCCGGCCTCGCGCCAGGCCTCGAGCATCCGGCGCAGGTCCTCGAGGGGCTGCTGGACGGTGATGAACCCGTCGGCCAGGGGGGCGAAGCGGCGGACCGTCGCCGGGGTGAGCGCGGCCACGCGCAGGGCGGGCAGGACCTCCGGCGGGTCCCAGACCCGGGCGCGGTCGGCGTGGAACGGCTCGCGGCAGGACACCTCCTCGCCCGCGTGCAGCCGGCGGACGGCGTCGAAGCTGCTCTCGAGGAACCGCTGCCGGTGCTCCTTGGCCGGCCAGTCCGGGGTGACGGCCCGCTCGTTGAGCTTCTGCCCGCTGCCCAGGGCGGTCCAGATCCGGCCGGGGAACATGCGGGCGAGGGTGGCCGTGGCCTGGGCGGTGACCACGGGGTGGTAGCGCCGGCCCGGGGCGTGCACGAACCCGAAGGGCAGGTCCGTGGTGGCCAGGGCGGCGCCCAGCCAGGACAGGGCGAACCCGGAGTGGCCCTGGTGCGGCGACCACGGCTCGAGATGGTCCGAGCACATGGCGGCGGCGAAGCCGGCCCGCTGGGCGTGCTCGACGTCGCGCAGCAGCTGCTCGGGAGGGATCTGCTCGTGGGAGGCATGGAAGCCGATCGTCGCCATGGGGTCCTCCGGTCGAAGGCGGGAACAGGACAGTGGGATCAGGTCACGGGGATCAGGTCACGGGGATCAGGTCAGTGGGATCTGGACAGCAGGAGAGGGAGGACGGGACCGGGTGGGGACGGGTGCCGGGTCAGCCGGCCGCCGCCCGGAGGTCCTCGGCGGGGGTGCAGACGTTGCGCAGCTCGCCGATGCCCTCGATCTCGGTGACGACCTCCTGGCCGTCCCGCAACCAGATCCGGCGGGGCTTCTGGGCCAGGCCCACGCCGGCGGGAGTGCCGCAGGCCACGAGGTCCCCGGGCTCGAGGGTCAGGAACCGGCTGAGGTACTCGACCAGCTCCACGGCGGAGAAGATCATCCGGTCGGTGCCGGAGTCCTGGTGCCGCACGCCGTCCACGGTGCAGCGGATCGCCAGTCCCGCCTCGGGGTCGATCTCGTCGGGGGTCACCACCACGGGGCCCACCGGGGTGGTGCGGTCGAAGTTCTTGCCCTGGAACCACTCGGAGGTCCGGCCCTGCCAGTCCCGCACCGAGATGTCGTTCATGATGGTGTACCCGGCGATCGCGGCCCGCGCCTGGTCCGGCGTGGCGTGGCGCAGGGGCGAGCCGATCACCACGGTGAGCTCGGCCTCCCAGTCGATCTTCTCGGACTCCTCCGGCATGGCGATGGGGTCGGTGGGGCCGATGAGCGCGGTGGCGTACTTCGCGAAGATCGTGGGGTGCTCCGGGATCTCCTGACCGACCTCCTCCGCGTGGTCGTAGAAGTTCAGCCCGGCGCACAGGATCTTGCCCGGGCGCAGGACGGGCGTCGCCAGGTCCTCCGGGGCCGGCGCGGGGCCCGGCTCCCCCGGCAGCCGCAGGTCGCCCCCGGCGAGGAGGGCCCTGACGTCGGGGACGGGGAGGTAGACGGTCCGCCCGTCCTCCTGCCGGAAGGCCTGGGTGGTGCCGTCTCGTCGCACGGTGCCGAGTCTCACGGGTGCTCCCTCACGTTCTGCGGTGCGGTCTCCACCGACGATCCTATGCACCTCCGGCGGGAGGGTGCACCGCGGCGGCCTACGCGCAGCGCACCACGCGGATCCCCGAGGCGCTCGTGGCGGCGAGCAGCCGCCAGCGCCCGGTGTCGAGGGTGTGGACGAGCTCGAGGGTCAGCAGCTCGGAGCGGGTGTTCAGCTGCACCTGGACCCGCCACATCTGCTGGTCCACCGCACCGATCCCCCGGTCCTTGGGCAGCCGCGCGTCCTCGGACCACCAGGCGCGGCGCTCGTACCAGCGCACGGGCCCCTGGGCCACCAGGTAGTCCCGCCCGCGCCAGCGCACGCCCACCGGCACCCCGTCCGTGTCGCAGTCCACGTCGACGCTCTCCGTCAGGAAACCCACGACGGCTCCTCTCTCCCTCGGCCCGGCGCCCGTCCCCGGTGCGCCCTGTTCCCTGGAAGCTAGAACACCTGTACGACACGCTAACCCGGAAGAGCGCGGAAAAGGAACAGGTGTTCCCGTGAAGTCCCCGCTCCGACCTGGTCGTTCACTTTTGCGATCGAGGACGGCGAAGCATGGACAAGCCCAGCGAAATGGATACGCTGAATGCACGGAGGGCCTGCCCTGCGCGGCCCTCCCGGACGTCCCCTGTCCCTCGTCCGCCCCGCCGGAGCAGCCGGCGTCGACCTCACGGAGGCCTTCCATGACCGGAACCATCACGCTGATCGCCCACACCGCGGCGAACACCAAGAAGCCCGCGGTGAATCTGCGTCCGTCCGGCCCGGAGGACGCCGAGAGCCTCGCCCAGCTCTACTACTCCTCCTACGAGCAGGGCGGGGTCTCCAGTCTGGAGGAGGCCCGCCAGGTGATCCGGGGAGTCTTCGACGGGGAGTACGGGCCCTTCCTGCCCGAGGCCTCGCCGGTGGTGGTCGACGACGACGGGACCGTGGTGGCCGCCGCGCTCGTGCTGTCCCGGCGGGTCGGCGACGACCTCCCTGACGTCCCCTACATCTTCGAGCTGTTCACGGCGGCCTCCCGCCGCCGCCAGGGCCTGGCCGAGCAGCTGGTGCGCTGCGCCATGGGCACCCTCTACGACAACGGCTACGACCAGGTCAGCCTGCGGATCGCCGAGGACAACGCGGCGGCGCTCGCGCTCTACCTGACGCTCGACTTCAACCGGTGGGTCCCCGAGACGGACGACGTCTGAGCCCGGCGGGCGCTCCGGACCGGGGGACGCCGGAGGGGACGCCGGCACGAACAGGGCCCGGCACCAGGCCGTGGAAGAGGCCCGGGACCCGCGATGCGGGTCCCGGGCCTCTTCTGTGACCGGCTCAGAGCGAGAACTCCTCCCGGACGGGGGGATCGGCGGCGATGTCGACGAACCGCGCCCAGCTGGGGCGCACCGCCACGAGCCGGGTGCTGTCCTTGTCCGTGGCCCCCGGGTGCCGGGACTCCAGCACCTCGCCGGCGTCCTGCGCGGCGGAGCCCTCCAGCACGGCGGCCTCGCCCTCGAGCTGGAACTCCTGGCCCGTCCCGGAGACCACCACGAGGGAGACCCGGGGATCGGCGAGGAGGTTGGCGTACTTGCGGCTGCGCTCGTTCGTGCCGAAGACCAGCCGCCCGTCCCCGAGGGCCGCGAGGTTGATCCACGCGGACTCGGGGCAGCCGGCGCCGCTGTTGGTCGCCACGACCCCGCCGCCGTGGGCGCGGACGAAGGCGGTGACCCGGTCCACGGGCTCCCGGGGGCTCAGAACAGGCTCCGCTGCGGCTCGACGAGCTCCGGGGAGTTGTTGCGCACGTTGCCGACCGCCGGGCCCACCGGGTCGAGCACCCAGCGGGCGGCCGTCCGGTGCGCCTCGGCCCGGACCAGGTCCACGAGCTGCGGGGCGTCGTCCTCCCCGGGGCGCAGCCAGTCCCCCACGTGCTCGGGCGCCAGCGGGATCGGCATCCGGTCGTGCAGACCGTGCAGCTCCGTGAGCACGGGGTGCTCGTCGGAGGGCTCCGGGGAGTCGGTGGTGAGGATGGAGCAGGACAGCAACCAGGTGCTCCCGCCGCCGTCCCTGCCCGGCTGCAGGGCCGCGGAGTGCAGCTCCGTGCCCTCGGGCACCCGCCACCACTCGTAGATCCCGGCGAACCAGATGGTCTCCTCCGGATCGGCCGGGTGGACGTAGTAGGGCTGCTTGCGCCCGCCCTTCCCGGCGCCGGGCTCCTTCTTCCACTCGTAGTAGCCGTTGGCCGGGACCGCGCACCGGCGGGCCCGGACCGCCTTGCGGAAGGACGGCTTCTCGAGGACGGTCTCCGAGCGGGCGTTGAACATCTTCGACCCGACCGCCGGGTCCTTGGCCCAGCCCGGGACCAGTCCCCAGCGGGCCACGTGCAGCTCGCGCACCAGCTCCCCGTCGTCGTCCCGGCCGTTCCCGCCGGTGAGGCGTTCCAGGACGATCGGCACGTCGGTGGTGGGCGCGGTGTTCCAGTTGGCCCGCAGCCGCTCGGTGTCGGCCTCGCCCAGGCTCTCGTCCGGGACCGCCCCGGTCGCGGCGACGAGGTCGCCCACGGCCCGGGCGATGACGTAGCGTCCGCACATCTGCTGCCTCCTCGGTCTGCCCGGCCCGCGGCCGGGGCTCAGTCGGTGAGCGGCCCGTACCCCAGGTACCGGGAGTACATGCCGTACACCTTGCGGATCCCGCGCTCCACGTCGGCCACGGTGGTGCCCGGGCGCAGGTCGTCCACGGCCCCGGCGGTGGCCGGGTCCCAGTCCAGGTCGAGGGCCGAGTAGACGTCGGTGAGCACCGAGCGGATGGGCTCGGACTGCTCGACCACGAGCACGGTGCTGAAGTACCAGGCGCCCGCGACCACCCGCTGGGCCGTCCCGGCCAGCTTCACCTTCCGGCCCGGGGTGGACGACGACGCCGGGTGCGTCCCGTGCACGCTGTGCTCGCCGGCACAGTACTCGCCCGGGATCTCGCCGACGTCCGCCTCGACCTCGAGCTCCTCCAGGGCGGCCACGATCATGTCGCCGAAGAGCCGGTAGCGGTCCTGGATGCCCGAGGTGGGGTCCTCGGCGGCCTCGAGGTGGTCGATGATCAGGCACCCGCCGTGGTAGGCCGCGGCGCGGCCCCCCACCTTGCGGACCAGGGGCTCGAACCCGCTCTCGCGGGCGGCCCGGGCGGCGTCGGGGAAGCCCGGGCGCAGCTCGTCCCGGCGGCCGAAGGCGACCGTGGGGGCCGGTTCGTACAGGCGCAGGACGGGCCCGCTGCGGCGCACGTCGGCGAGGAGGGTCATGGCGCTCTCGTAGTCCTGCTGGGCGCCCAGGGACTCGCGCTGGCGGAGAAGTTTCATGCTGGCCCCAGTCTAGTGGCGGATCCGGACGGTCCTGCGTCAGGTCACGCCCCGGTGATCCCGCTGCCGCGGAACCAGCGCCCCAGGGCCAGGGCGCTGAGCTCGACCTTCTCGGCCCACGCGACCGCCTCCTCGTCGGCGGCGTCGGAGACGTGCTTGACCATCCGCAGCGGCACGCCCAGGTGCCGGCAGGCCACCGCGATCGCCCAGCCCTCCATGTCCACGAGGTCCGCCCGGGCGGCCAGGGCGTCCCGGGCGGGTCCGCCGGCCACGAAGGAGTCCCCGGTGGCGAGCACGGGGCCGTCGCCGCCGAGCTCGATGACGTTGTCCACGGGGATCCCGGCCGCGCGCAGCAGCTCCTCGTCCACGTCCCGGTTGATGATCCGGGAGGGCTCGAGCACCCCGGTCAGCCCGTGCTTGAGGGCGCCGGCGCTGCCGATGTTGAGCACCGTCAGCTCCGCCCGGCGCGCGGGGTCCGGGCAGCGGGTCAGTACCGCCTCGGTGGTGCGCACCGCCGCGGCCGACATCCCGACACCGGTCAGGACCAGGTCGATGTCCTCCGGGAAGTACTTGGTCTCCAGGGGGTGGGCGGCGAGAACGAGCAGCTGTGGCACCCCGTCACTCTATCCGCACTCCCTCCCGCTCCCGCCCGGCCTGACCTCCCGGCGGGGAGGTCAGGCCGGGCGGGTGGTGAACAGCGCGGCGAGCCGCCGGTCGGAGTCCGCCTGGGCGTCGAGATCGTGCGCGCCACCCGTCACGAGCAGCTCGTCCGCCCCGGTGCGCGCGAGCAGCCGTTCCAGCTGGTCCCGGACCTCCGGGGCCGTGCCGTGGACGGAGGACGTGAGGGTCTCCTGCACGAGGGCCCGCTCCCGGGCCGTGAGCCCGTCCGGCTCCGCGGGCCGTGCGGGCGCCAGGGGCGGGAACTCGCCCCGCGTGCGGGAGGCGGCCAGGGCGCGGGCCTCGGGCAGCAGCAGTTCACGGGCGGCCGCGCGGGTCCGCGCCACCGCGACGTTCGCCGAGACCACCGCGTAGGGCTCCGGCCACCACGACGACGGGCGGAACTGCGCGCGGTACCGCTCGAGCACCGCGGCGCCGCCGCCGGGGCCCTCGCGGAAGATCGCCGGGCCGCCGAGCACCACGGCGAGTCCCTCCCGGGCCGCGGTCTCCACCCCGGCGCCGGTCGCCAGGACGAAGACCGGCGTGGCGGCGTGGTTGCGGGGCCGGGCGGTCACCGGGGCCGCGCCGGAGAGGTGCGCGAGCAGCTCGGCCAGGTCGTCCCCGAAGCGGTCCGCGGCCTCCTTGCCGGTGCGCAGCGCGTCCCGGACCGCGGCGGTAAAGCCGAGGGAGCGGCCCACGCCGAGGTCGATCCGGCCGGGGTGCAGGGCCTCGAGGGTGGCGGCCTGCTCGGCGACCACGAGGGGCTGGTGGTTGGGGAGCATGATCCCGCCGGAGCCGATCCGGAGACGTCGGGTCCGGGCGGCCAGAGCGGCCATCAGCACCGCCGGCGCGGACCCGGCGATCCCGGGCACCGCGTGGTGCTCGGCCACCCAGAACCGGTGGTAGCCCAGCTCCTCCGCGCGCTCGGCCCGCTCCAGGACGCGGGCGAGGTCCTCGGCCTCCGTCGAGCCGTCCCGGGTGTTGGCGCGGTCGAGGAGGGAGAGCGGGACGTCGGAGAGGGCCATGGTGCGCACAACCCGGGCGGCGCCGGAAGCATTCCGGGCCGCTGCCGGAGTCCGGGACGGTCAGGGCCGGCGCCGGACCTGGATCCGTCCCTCCTCGACGCGGGTCTCGTAGCTGGGCTGCGCGGCGGTCGCCGGTCCGCGGACCACGGCGCCGTCCGCGAGCCGGAAGGTGCTGCCGTGCCAGGGGCAGGTGACGCAGCCGCCGTCGACCGTCCCCTCCTCGAGCGGGCCGCCCAGGTGGCTGCAGACGCTGTCGAGGGCCTCGACCCGGTCCCCGTCGCGGACGAGCAGCACCGAGACGCTGCCGGCCGGCACCCGTCGGTGCTCGCCGGCGGCGAGCTCGGCGTCGGCGAGGACGTCGGTCCACCGCCGTGGGCCTCTCCGCCAGGCGGTGCGGTTGACGTTGACGCCCCGCGCGAAGACGAGGTGGCCGCCCAGGTAGCCCCCGCCCGTGACGCAGCCGTAGCCGACCAGGGCGAGGGCCCTGCCGGCGCCGCGCCGGCCCCTGAGCCGGGCGGCGAGCGAGGCCGCGTAGAACGTCAGGGCCACGCTGTTGGCGGTCGCGTGCACCAGACCGATGCGCCGGTCGGCGCCCTGGGTGTCGGACCAGTCGTTGAGCCCGGTCGCCGCCGTGGGGACGGCGGCGGCCAGCCCCGCGGCCACGAGCACGTCGGCGGCGCGGGCCGTTCTGGGGCCGCCGGCCAGGTCCAGCACCGCCGCCATGGTCCACGCACCGATCGGGACGTCGGTGAGGAGGGGGTGCAAGGGGTGCCCGATCACTGTGCCGCTCAGCACGTTGCGCACCGGCGTGGGCCGCACCGCCCGGCCCACGGCGCGGGCCAGGGGCTCGGCCACCCGGTCCAGCGCCTTCCACGTTTCCACGCGGGCCACCAGGTCCTCGAGCTGTGTCATGACCGCCTCCTCAGCGCCGGGGCGGTCAGTGTCCCACCCCGCGCCGGGCGGGACAAGGACGTCCTGGTGTGTGAAGACCGGTGGCGCCGGGAGCCGTTCAGCCGGCGCGGTCGAGGGCCTCCTCGGCGGCGACCCAGCCGAGCATGGCGCACTTGACGCGGGCCACGAACCGGGAGACCCCGGCGAAGGCGGCGGCGTCGCCGAGGACCTCCTCGTCGGGGACCACGGTGCCCCGCGAGCGCAGGAGGTCCCGGAACGCGCCGATCATTTCCACCAGCTCGGCCCGCGTCATCCCGGGGGCGGTCTCGGCCAGCACGGAGGCCGCGGCCATGGAGATCGAGCAGCCCTCGCCCTCCCAGCTGAGTCGGGTCACCACCGGCTCCGCGTCCCCGGGGCCGGTCGCGAGCTCGACCCGCACGGTGATCTCGTCGCCGCATGTGGGGTTGTACTGGTGGGACTCCCCGGCCCCGTGCCCGGGTGCCGGGGCGGCCAGGCCCTCGCCGGAGCGCCGCTTGGCGTGGTCGAGGATGACCTCCTGGTACATCCCGTCCAGCGCGCTCATCGCGTGTTCTCCAAGCGGAAGTAGCCGCGGACCCCGGCGAGCTCGGTGAGGAACCGGTCCACCTCGGCGGTGGTGTTGTAGAGGTAGGCGCTCGCCCGCGTGCTGGCGGTCAGCCCCAGCGCCCGGTGCAGCGGCTGGGCGCAGTGGTGGCCCACCCGCACGGCCACCCCGGCGGAGTCCAGCACCTGCCCGACGTCGTGGGCGTGCACCCCCGCCACGTCCACGGCCGCCAGACCCACCCGTTCCGCACCCGGGGGCGGGCCGATCAGCCGGATCCCCTCCAGCTGGGCGAGACCGGCCGCGAGCCGCTGCCCCAGCTCGTGCTCGTGGGCCGCGACCCGCTCCATCCCGATGCCCTGCAGGTAGCGCACCGCCTCGGCCAGCGCCACGGCCTGGGCGACCCGCTGCGTGCCGGCCTCGAAGCGGGTCGGGGCCGGCAGGTACCGGGCGGACTCCATCGTGACCTTCGTGATCATGGATCCGCCCGTGAGGAACGGGGGCATCGCGTCCAGCAGCTCGGACCGCCCCCACAGCGCCCCGATGCCGGTGGGACCGAGCATCTTGTGCCCGGAGAACACCGCGAAGTCCACCCCCAGGGCGGGGAGGTCCACGGGCAGGTGCGGCACCGACTGGCAGGCATCCAGCACGGTCAGCGCCTCCGCCGCCCGGGCCAGCTCGACGAGACGGGCGACGTCGGTGATCGCGCCCGTGACGTTGGAGACGTGGCTGAAGGCCACCACCCGGGTGCGCTCGCCGATGACCTCGGCGGCGGCCCCGAGATCGAGGGCACCGGACTCGTCGACGGGGATCCAGCGCAAGGCCGCCCCGGTGCGGGCGGCCAGCTCCTGCCACGGGATGAGGTTGGCGTGGTGCTCGGCCTCCGTGGTGACGATCTCGTCACCCGGGCCCAGCCGGAAGCGGGCGGCCGTCCCTCCCCCGCGTCCGGCCGAGGCGTTGGAGAAGGAGTAGGTGATCAGGTTGATCGCCTCGGTGGCGTTGGAGGTCCACACCAGCTCCCGCTCGGTGCCGCCCACGAAGCCGGCCACCACCCGGCGGGCCTCCTCGTAGGCGTCGGTGGCCTCCACGGCCAGGGTGTGGGCGCCGCGGTGGACCGCGGCGTTGCGGTGCAGGTAGAACTCCCGCTCGGCGTCCAGCACGGCCAGGGGCTTCTGCGAGGTCGCCCCGGAGTCCAGGTAGACCGACGGGCTGTTCGTCAGCAGCGGGAAGTCCTCCCGCAGCGCACGCACCTCGGGATCGGTCAGGGGCAGCACGTGGTTTCCTTCCATGCTCCGACACTGTACGGCCCGGGCCCCGGGGTTCTCCGGCCGGACGCCTCCCGGCGTCACGGGCGGGCTACCGGTGGCGGGGGCGCAGATAGGTGTTGCCGTTCGCGTCCTTCTCGACCACGAACTCGTCCTGCAGGTCCTGGTACCACTGCTGCGTCTGCTCGCTGGGCTGGTCCTGGCCCCGGAGGTCGCGGGGACTGCGCACGGCGGGCCCGTAGAACCGCATGGCGAAGTCGTCGAAGCGCCGGAACAGGCTGCGCCGGGGCTTGTCGTCGTCGGCGTGCTGGTGCTTGCGCATGGTGTCCTTCCGGGTGGCGGGCCGGGCCGTCTCCCCCCATGATCTCCCGCCGGTCCGCGGAAGGCGAACCCGGAACGGTGCGCGAGGAGTCACAGCCGGCGCTACGGGGCGACGGCGGCCCCGGTCCGACCGGGTGAACGGCCTGTCAGGAGAACGCCCGAACGTATTGACGGCCATCGATGCTGGTGGCACTCTTCCACATAGACGAACGTCGATACCAAGGAGCGTTCGTCGCACCCGAAAGGAACCCGTCATGTCCAGAGTCCAGCTCGCCCTGCGTGTGGCCGACCTCGAGCGCTCCATCGAGTTCTACTCCACCCTGTTCCGCACGGCCCCGGCCAAACGGCGCCCGGGCTACGCCAACTTCGCCATCGCGGAGCCGCCGCTGAAGCTCGTGCTGCTGGAGGGCGAGCCCGGTGACGACACCCGCATGGACCACCTCGGCGTGGAGGTGGAGAGCACCGAGATCGTCGAGGCCGCCGCGCAGCGCCTGGCCGACGCCGGCCTGGCCACCCGCCCGGAGGAGCAGACCACCTGCTGCTACGCCGTCCAGGACAAGGTCTGGGTGACCGGACCGGGCCGGGAGCCGTGGGAGGTCTACACCGTCACCGCCGACGCCCGGCCCGACCTGGAGGGCAGGACCGGCCGGGAGCTCTCCGAGGTGGGCGGCGACGGCTCGTGCTGCACCTCCGACCCCCGGCCGGAGCCCGTCAGCCCGTGACGGCCCCGCCGCGGTCGGCGACTCCGGCGGGTGCCGCCGACCGCGGCGGGCGCAGGACAGCCCTCGCCGCACCGCCGGAGCGGTGACCGGAGCAGTGGCCGGGATGGTGGCCGGGACAGCCCCGTGGACCGGGCCGTCCAATGGCGTCACGAAAGGGAACGCCCCTGGTGACCACCTGATTGCAGGAGTACACTGACACCCTCAGCTGTTGCGCCTCGGCGCCGGGACGTCGTTCCCGGTGCCACCGGTTCCCCGGGGGCGCACCGCGTCCCGGGGGACGTCTCCCGGTCGGCCGGGGGCCGGCCGAGGACTCTGGCACGCGCCACCGGCGCCCGTGCCGACGATCCGTCTCATGACCTCGGGGACCCGCCATGAAACACCCACTCCTCTCGCGCGTGCTCACCGGCGCGTCGGCCACCGTGCTGGCGACCGCCGGGCTCGCCGTGGGCGCACCCGCCCACGCCGCGACCGCGCAGCCCATGTTCTCCTACGCCCAGGGCTGGCGCACCGACCAGCACGTGCGCGAGCTCGCGGACGTCAACGGCGACGGCCGCGCCGACGTCGTCGGCTTCGGCGGCGCCGGCGTCCAGGTCGCCTTCGGCCGGGCCGACGGCACCTTCGGCACGCCGCGCATGAGCGTGCGCGACTTCGGCACCGCGCAGGGCTGGTCCGGCGCACGGCACGTGCGCACGCTCGCGGACGTCGACGGCGACCGCCGGGACGACATCGTGGGCTTCGGCGACGCCGGCGTCTACGTGGCCTACTCCCAGGGCGACGGCAGCTTCACCGCGCCGCAGCTCAAGGTCCGTGACTTCGGCTGGAACCAGGGCTGGCGCGTCGACCGGCACCCGCGCGAGCTCGCCGACCTCAACGGCAACCTGACCGCCGACATCGTGGGCTTCGGGCACGCGGGCGTCACCGTCTCCCACGGACTGTCCAACCGGACGTTCACCGGGACCGGCAAGCGCATCGACAGCTACGGCTGGGACCGCGGCTGGCGGGTCGACAAGAACCCCCGGATGCTCGCGGACGTCGACGGCAACAGCACCGCCGACATCGTGGGCTTCGGGGACGCCGGCACGTACGTCTCCTACTTCTCGGCGCTCGGGGACACGTTCACCCAGCCCGCGCTGGAGATCCGCAACTTCGGCTACGCCCAGGGCTGGCGCGTGGGCCAGCACCCGCGGATGCTGGCCGACGTCAATGTCAACCCCGCCGGCAACGCCGCGGCGGACATCATCGGCTTCGGCTACTCCGGGGTCTCCGTGGCGCACTCGCTCAACGGAGGGAACTACACCGGCGTGGCACTGCGGGTGAACGACTTCGGCCAGGCCCAGGGGTGGCGGGGCGACCGGCACCTGCGGACCCACGCGGACATCAACGTCGACGGCATCCAGGACCTGGTGGGCTTCGGCAACGCCGGGGTCTACGTGGCCCACGGCCGGGCGGACGGCACCTTCGCCCCGGTGTACCTGAAGGTCGCCGCCTTCGGCTACGACCAGGGGTGGACGGAGGACCGGTATCCGCGCCTGCTCGGTGACGTCAACGGCGACGGCCGCGACGACGTCGTCGGCTTCGGGCACTCGGCCACGTACGTGCAGCTCTCGTGAGCCCGCCGGCCGCGATCCGTCGCGGCCGGGCCACGGCTCCGCCCCCGTCCGCACGGACAGGGACGGGGCCGTGCTACGTGACGGGCTTCGGCTCCGCGCCGCGCTCGTGCACGTAGGCGGCCATGGTGATCACGGTGACGAGCTGCACGGCGACCACCACGAAGGTCCAGCCGCCCTCGGCGACGACGTAGACGGCGGCGGAGACGGCGAGCACCAGCGGCAGGACGCGCGACGCGGCGAGCGCGCGGCCGGACTCCCCGGGGGCCCCCGGCGGGTCGGGGCCGTGCCCGGCGGCCGGCTCCGCGTGCTCCGGGAGATCCGACGGTTCCGGGGCGGGCTCGGCAGCGGGCTCGGTCCGTCGGCGTCGCCCGGTGTGGACGGTGCTGACCAGCACCGCCACGTAGAGGGCCGCGACGAGACCGGTGACGAACAGCATGACGGTGCCGTCGTCGTCTTCGACGCACAGCCCCACGACGAGACCGAGGGCCACCGGCAGGAGCCAGAGCCCCAGGAGCAGCCTGTCGCGCACGGTCAGCACGAGGCCCTCCCCTCGTTCGACGATCCCCGTGACCGCATCCTCGCACCCGGCGACCCCGCGTGTCTGACCCCTCATCCGGGGATGGCGCGGGCGTCCCCGGACGGCGCGGTGACCTCCGGCGTCACACACGCGGGGGCCGCCGTCCTCTGCGGCGCGCCGTGCGGTGCCGGACGGGCACCGGACGTAGAACAGGAGGGTGCCCCGCGCGATCCCCCGACGCGTGCCCTCCCCCAGGCGCACTTCCTCTCGTCCCCCCAGGAGCACCATGCGCACCACCCTCTTCCCCTCGCCTGCCCCGGGAGCGGACCCGGCGTCCCGCCGCGGTGTCGCCGCGGGCCGGTGGATCGTGGCGGGGCCGCTGCACCTCGTCCTGGCGATCGGGCTGGTGGCGGGCTGCGCGTCCAGCACCGCGTCCACCGACCCGGCCCCCGGCCCCGTCCCGGGGACCGTGACGACGGTGCCCGCCGCCCCCTCCCCGAGCGCCGAGCCCGGCAGCACGCCCTCGCCCACGGCGTCGAGGACACCGGGGACGGTCACCACGGTCACCCCGTCGCCGAGCTCCGCCCCGGAGCCGTCGGAGACCCCCGTCCGGGCCGTCGCCCCGCCCTCGGGGGCGTTCCTCGCCCTGGAGGACCTGCCGGTCGCCGCCGCCGGGACGATGTCCGACTACGACCGCGACGCCCTGTTCGGCGGGTGGATCGACGCCGACGGCGACTGCGAGGACTCCCGCAACGAGGTCCTCGCCCGGGACCTGACCGGCATCACCTCCGCCGACGGGTGCAGGGTCGACACCGGCACCCTCGCCGACCCGTACACGGGGGCGTCCATCGACTTCGTCCGCGGGGTCGCGACCTCCGCCGACGTCCAGGTGGACCACGTGGTCTCGCTCGGCAACGCCTGGGTCACCGGGGCGCGCCGGCTCTCCCCGGCCGACCGCGTGGCCCTCGCCAACGACCCGCTGAACCTGCTGGCGGTCGACGGCCCGGCCAACGGCTCGAAGTCCGACCAGGACGCCTCGCGGTGGCTGCCCCCGAACCGGGCCTTCGCCTGCGAGATGGTGGCCGTCCAGATCGCGGTGAAGACCCGCTACGGCCTGTGGGTCACCGCCCCGGAGAAGACCGCCATGGCCGAGGTCCTCTCCGGCTGCCCCGACCAGCAGCTGCCCGGCGGCACGCCGTTCGGCGACATCCCCGGGGGCGCCGGTGCCGCCCTGGGGGCTGGCCGTGGCCGCGATGCTCTCGATCCAGCTGGGCTCGGCCCTGTCCGTGGACCTGATCGCCGCCGTGGGCCCGGCCGGAACCGCCTGGCTGCGACTGAGTCTGGGGGC
>NZ_PDDL01000071.1:0-18886 GCF_020833785.1 Kocuria sp. CCUG 69068 | reverse complement strand
CCCCGCCGCCGCGCCGGGGAAACGGGTCAGGGCGCGGCGGGGCCCTCGCCCCGCCGCGCCCTGACGCCGGCCCCCGCTGCCACTCAGGCGCGGGCGGCCACCGGTGCCGTGCTGTAGAGCTCCGGCTTCGGCTGCATCCGCACGGGCACGATCTCCCCGCTGGCCTGCGCCCGGACGCCGGCCTCGCAGCACGCGGCCGTGGCGTAGCCGTCCCATGCGGAGGGCCCGCCGATCTGCCCGCGCGCGGCGGCGTCGACCCACGCCTGGATCTCGCGGTCGTAGGCCTCGACGAAGCGCTCCTCGAAGCCCGGGGTGACGCTGCCGCCCCAGGTGCCGGCCGTGCGGACGTAGGGTTCGGTGTCGCCGCCGATGCCCACCACGCCGGTCTCGAAGGACGCCTGCGTGGCGACCTGGTAGCCGAACTGCGCGTTGACGTAGGCCTCGACCTGGGCGAGGATCCCGGACTCGGTCTCCATGAGCACCAGCTGCGGGTCCTTCTGGCCCTCCGGGGCGTTGCGGGTGGAGCGCCCGATCCGGACCTGGACCGAGGTGATCTCCTCCCCGGTGAAGAAGCGCACGGCGTCGAACTCGTGCACCACGGAGTCGTTGATGATCATCTCGTTGGTGAACCCGGGCGGGGTGGTCGGGTTGCGATGCTGGTGGTGCAGGGTCAGCAGCTCCCCGTAGGTCTGCTCCTCGATCATCCGGCGCAGGGCGAGATAGCCCGCGTCGAAGCGGCGCATGAAGCCGACCTGGATCAGCTGCCGGCCGGCGGCGACCTCGGCCTCGACCACGCGCCAGGAGGACTCCGCGTCCGGGGTCAGCGGCTTCTCGCACAGCGTGGGCAGCCCGTGCTCGATCGCGGACAGCAGCACCTGCTCGTGCAGGAACCCGGGGGTGGCGATGAGGGCGGCGTCGATGTCGTCCCGGTCGAGCACCTCCTGGAAGTCGGTGTGGGCCACCGCGCCGGGGATGTGGGCGATGGCGGCCTCGGCCCGGGCCCGGTCGATGTCGACGACGGCGGCGATCTCGGCGCCGTTGATCCGGCGGTGGATGCGCTCGATGTGGTCGGCGCCCATGCGGCCGGCTCCGACGACGGCTACGCGCAGCGGGGTGTTCATGGTGTTCTCCTTCCGCCGCCCCTGCGGGGCGGGATGTGCGGGGCGCTCCCGCCGGTCCGGGGACCGGCGGGAGCGGGTGGCGTGCGGGTCAGTGGTCGGACGAGGACGGGAAGGCGAAGGACGCCCCCGAGGCGTGGTGCGGCTCGGGCCAGCGCTCGGTGATGGCCTTGCCGCGGGTGTAGAAGCGCACGCCGTCGGGCCCGTAGATGTGGTGGTCGCCGAACAGGGAGGCCTTCCAGCCGCCGAAGGAGTGCCAGGCGACGGGCACGGGGATCGGGACGTTGACGCCGATCATGCCCACGGTCACCTGCCGCTTGAACTGGCGGGCGTAGGCGCCGGAGGAGGTGAAGATCGCGGTGCCGTTGCCGTACGGGTTGGCGTTGATGACCTCGATGCCCTCCTCCAGGGTGTCCACGCGCAGCACCACGAGGACGGGCCCGAAGATCTCCTCCTCGTAGGCCTGCATGTCCTTCCGAACCCGGTCCAGGACGGTGGGGCCCACGAAGAAGCCGTCCTCGTGGTCCTTCACGATCAGGTCGCGGCCGTCCACGACGACGGCGGCGCCGTCCTGCTCGGCGGCGGTGACGATCCGGCGCACCCGGTCCCGGGACGCGGGGGTGATGACGGGGCCCATGTCGGAGGAGGCGTCCATGCCGTTGCCCACGGTGATGTCCTTGGCGCGGGCGGCCAGCTTGTCCACGAGCAGGTCCGCGGCCTCGCCGACGGCCACGGCCACGGACACGGCCATGCAGCGCTCCCCGGCGGAGCCGAAGGCGGCCGCCGTGAGGTTGTCGGCCGCGGAGTCCATGTCCGCGTCCGGCAGCACGATCGCGTGGTTCTTCGCCCCGCCGAGGGCCTGGACGCGCTTGCCGTGCTTGGTCGCGGTCTCGTGCACGTACTGCGCGATCGGGGTGGAGCCCACGAACGAGATGCCGTCCACGTCCGGGTGGGTCAGCAGCCCGTCCACGGCCTCCTTGCCGCCGTGCAGCACCTGGAACACCCCGTCCGGCAGTCCGGCCCGCTGCCACAGCTCGGCGATCAGCAGGGCCGGGGAGGGGTCCCGCTCGGAAGGCTTGAGGATGAAGGCGTTGCCGGTGGCGATCGCCACCGGCGCCATCCACAGCGGCACCATGACGGGGAAATTGAACGGGGTGATGCCCGCGACCACGCCGAGGGGCTGGCGGAAGGAGTAGACGTCGATGCCGGTGGAGAACTGGTCGGAGTACTCCCCCTTGAGCTGCTCGGCGATCCCGCAGGCGAACTCGACGACCTCGAGGCCGCGGCCCACCTCGCCCTTGGCGTCGGAGAGCACCTTGCCGTGCTCGGCGGTGATCAGGGCGGCGAGGTCGTCGGTGTGGGCGGCCACGAGCTCGCGGAACTTGAACAGCACGGCGGTGCGCTTGGCCAGGGACACGTCGCCCCACGAGTCGGCGGCCTTCCGCGCCGCGGCCACCGTGGTCTGCAGGTCCTCGTCGGTGGCCAGGTGCAGGATGCCGGACACCTGCCCGGTGGCGGGGTTGTAGATCTCCTGGGTGCGGTCACCGGTGCCGGGCGTGCGGGCCCCGGCGATGAAGTGCTCGACGTGCTGGATCTGCTGGTCGGTCCTGTCGATCTGCTGGGTCATGGGACTCCTCCTTCAGTTCCCCAGCAGCGGACGCTGCCGGGCCTTGTGCTGCTGGTAGACCTCGTAGGCCTCGTTCGTGGACTCGAGGGTGGCGGTGCCCGTGACGGGCACGTCCCACCAGGACTCGGAGCTGGGCGCGTCGATCAGCGGGTCCGACTCCACGTGCACGAGCACGGGACCGGAGCCCTCGGGCACGGCCTTGGCCTCGGCCACGCACCGCTGCAGCCGGTCGATCACGCCCTCGCCGGGCTCGACCCGCAGCACGCGCACGCCGAGGGACTCGGCGTTCGTGGCGAGGTCGATCGGCAGCGTCGAGCCGTCGTCGAAGCTGTGCCGCTGCCCGTCGAGGTAGCGGTACTTCGTGCCGAAGCGCTGGGACCCCAGCTGCTCCGAGAGCGCGCCGATCGAGGCGTAGCCGTGGTTCTGGATCAGCACCACCACGAGCTTGAGCCCCTCGGCCACGGCCGTGACGAGCTCGGTGTGCATCATCAGGTAGGAGCCGTCCCCGACCATGACGACGACGTCGCGCGCGTCCTGCGGCGTCCCGGCCCGCTGGGCCTCGGCCACGGCGGCCCGCTTGACCCCGAGCCCGCCGGCGATCTCGTAGCCCATGCAGGAGAACGCGTACTCGACGTGGTAGCCGAAGGCGTCCTTGACCCGCCACATCTTGTGCAGGTCACCGGGCAGCGAGCCCGCCGCGCACACGACGACGTCGCGGTCGTCCATGGCCTCGTTGACGGCCCCGATGATCTCGTTCTGGCTGGGCAGCGGCAGGTGCCGCTCGGAGAACGCCGCGTCCACGGTCGCGTCCCAGCGCTGCTTCTCGGCTTCGACGGTCGCCGCGAGGTCCGCACCGACCCGGTACCCGCCCAGCGCCTGCGTCAGTTCGACGAGCGTCTTGCGGGCGTCGGCGACGACCGGCACGGCGGTGCCCTGCTTGTAGGCGTCGAACGCCGCGACGTTGATGTTGACGAAGCGCACGTCCGGGTGCTGGAACGCGGTGCGGGACGCGGTGGTGAAGTCCTCGTACCGGGTGCCGATGCCGATCACCAGGTCGGCGTCGGCGACCACGGCGTTGGAGGCCGTGGAGCCGGTGGAGCCGACGGCCCCGAGGCACAGCGGGTGGTCCCAGTCCATGACCCCCACGCCCGCCTGGGTGTAGGTCACGGGGATCCCGGTGGTCTCGGCGAACTCGGCCAGCGCCTCGGTGGCGAAGGAGTAGTGCACCCCGCCGCCGGCGATGACCACGGGCCGCTCGGCCGCACGGATCGCCGCGACGGCCGCGCGGACGTCCTCCTCCTCGGGCGCCGGCCGGCGGATCCGCCACTCCCGGGGGGCGAGGAACTCCTCGGGCACCTCCAGCGGCTCGGCCTGCACGTCCTGCGGGAGCGCGATCGTCACGGCGCCGGTCTCGGCCGGGTCCGTGAGCACCCGCATGCCGTTGAGCAGCGCCGAGAAGAGCTGCTCCGGCCGCCAGACGCGGTCGAAGTAGCGGGACACCGGCCGGAAGACGTCGTTGACGGTGATGTCGTTGGCGTCGGGGCGCTCGAGCTGCTGGAGCACCGGGTCCGGGCGCCGGGAGGCGAACTGGTCCGAGGGGAACAGCAGCGCGGGCAGCCGGTTCGTGGTGGCCAGGGCGGCGCCGGTCACCATGTTGGTGGCGCCGGGGCCGATCGAGGTGGACACCGCGAAGGTGGCCCGGCGCCGGGTGTGCCGGGCGTAGCCGACGGCCTGGTGCACCTGGGCCTGCTCGTTGCGGCCCTGGTAGTAGGGCATCAGGGCGGGGTCCTGGGCCTGGTACTGCTTCAGGGCCTGCCCCACCCCGGCCACGTTGCCGTGGCCGAAGATGCCGAACATGCCCGGGATCGTGCGCTGCCGGTACTCCTCGGCACCGATCCGGTCGACGGTCCACTGGTTGGCCAGGAACTCCACGAGCGCCTGGGAGACGGAGAGGGTGCGGGTGCTCATCGGGCGGCTCCTTCCTCGACGGTGTGCCCCTTGAGCAGGGACGCGGCGGTGGCCACGGCGCCGGCGACGTCGCCGTCCTCGGGGTAGAGGAGGGTGCGGCCGACGGTCAGGCCCTGCACGCCGGGCAGCGCGAGGGCGGCCTCCCAGGTCGCGAAGACCTCGTCGGGCCGGCCGCTCGGGTCACCGCCCAGCAGGACCGTGGGCAGGGTGGTGGCCGCCATGACGCGCTCCATGTCCTCGACCACGGGAAGCTTCATCCACGTGTGCGCGGAGGTTCCCCCGAGCCCCTGGGCGATCGCCACGGACTGGATCACGGCGTCGGCGGAGAGGTCGTTGACGATGCCGGTGCCGGTGATCCGGGAGATGAACGGCTCCACCATCGCGATGAGGCCGAGGGCGGCGAGGGAGTCCACCGCCCTGGCGGTGTTCTCCAGGACGGAGGTGGTGTGCGGGTCCTCGAAGCAGATGCGGGTGAGCATCTTGCCGCCGTCGGCGCCGATCCGGTCCAGGGCCTCGGCGGTGTGCCCCGTGAAGCGGTCGTCGATCTCGTTGACGAGGCCCGGCAGTCCGCCGCGGTTCATGGAGCCGAAGACGAGCTTGCCCTCGAGCGCCCCGAGCAGCAGCAGGTCGTCCAGCACGTCCGGGGAGGCGAGCACGCCGTCCACCTGGGGGTCCGCCAGGGCGATCTGCAGCCGGTCGAGCAGGCTGCGCCGGTCGGCCATGGCGTCGGCCTCGCCGCGCACCCGCAGGGCGCCGCGGGCCGCGTGGTCGGCGGCGACGACGAAGTTCTGCCGCCCGTGCACGGGTCCGGGGTGACGACGGCGGGAGTCCGCGGCGCGCTGGACGGCGCGCGGGTCCTCCAGCCGGACCCGGGTCAGGTGCTCGTAGCGGCGGGGGTCCGCCGTGTCGAGCTCGAGGGGGGTGGTCGTGGTCATCGGGTGGCTCCTTCGGGTACGGCGCGGCCGCGCTCGCGCAGCAGCTGGAAGACCTCGGCGGGGGTGGGCATGGCGTCGGAGCAGGAGATCTTCGAGGCCACGATCGCGCCTGAGGCGTTGGCGTAGTCGAGGACCTGCTCGAGGCTCCAGCCCTGGTTGATGCCGTGGCAGAAGGCCCCGCCGAAGGAGTCGCCGGCGCCGAGGCCGTTGACGGTCTCCACCGGGACGGGGGCCGAGACCACGCGCTCGTCGCGGGTCTTGGCCATGACCCCCTCGGGGCCGAGCTTGACGACGGCGATCCGCACGCCGGCCTCCAGCAGCCGGTCGGCCTGCTCGTCGGGGGTGCCCTCCCCCACGGCCACCGCGCACTCCTTGTCGTTGCCGATGGCGATGGTCACGTGGCCGAGCAGCTCGTGGACCTGCGCGCGGGCGTCCTCCTCGGACTCCCAGAACATGGGCCGGTAGTCGAGGTCCAGGATCGTGTGCTGGTCGGCCCGCAGCTGCTCGCGGGGACGGGCCTCGTGGGCGGCGAAGTGGGCCGCCCGGGACGGCTCCTGGCACAGGCCCGTGACGGTGGACCACAGGATCCGCGTGTCGGCCACGACCTCGGTGTCGATCTCCTCGGGCCGGATCTGCAGGTCCGGGGCCGTGGGGAAGCGTCCGTAGAAGTACAGCGGGAAGTCCTCGGGCGGGCGGATCGCGCAGAACGTGGCGGGGGTCTGCAGCCCCGGCACGGCGCTCACGAATCGGTCGTCCACGCCGTAGCGGGTGAGCTCGCGGTGCAGGAAGGTGGCGAACGGGTCGTCGCCGGTGCGGGTGATCACCGCGGTGGACTCGCCGTGGCGGGCCGCGGCGACCGCCACGTTCGACGGCGATCCGCCGAGGTACTTGCGGAACGTGGTCACGTCCTCGAGTCCGACGCCGATGTCGTCGGGGTAGATGTCGACGCTGATGCGTCCCAGGGTCACGACGTCGTAGCTCACGCGTGGGCCTCCGTCCTCTGCTCGGTGTGCTGCGGGGTGCCGGCGGCGGCCTTCCGGGCCGCCTCGGCGCGCTCGGTCATCTGCTCCAGCTGGTAGCGGGAGACCTCCATCGCGCTCTCGTCCTCGGCGAAGACCGAGGAGACCATCACGGAGTCCGCCCGGTCGAGGAAGCCGTTGGTGGCGAGGCCGCCGAAGAACTCGTCCCAGTCGACGTCGCCGTCGCCGATCTTCAGGTGCTGGTGCACCCGGGCGGCGTTGCCCGGGGGGTTGGTGATGTAGCGCAGCCCGTGCGAGCGGTGGTGGTCCATCGTGTCCGCCACGTGCACCACGCGCAGGCGGTCGCCCACCGCGGCCATGATCTCCAGGGGTGCGTCCTCCATGTGGAAGGTGTGCGGGGCCACGTAGGCGAAGCCGAGGTTCGG
Source organism: Kocuria sp. CCUG 69068 (assembly GCF_020833785.1). NCBI lineage: Bacteria > Bacillati > Actinomycetota > Actinomycetes > Micrococcales > Micrococcaceae > Kocuria > Kocuria sp. CCUG 69068. The sequence goes on along the minus strand of NZ_PDDL01000071.1, from coordinate 11,833 downwards.
GGAGTTCACGCCCCGGATCACCCGCCACGCCGCCAGGCCCTGCTCCACGAAGTCGTCGGGGTGCGGGTCGATGGCGATGTGCACGCCCTCCGCCTCGATGAGGGGCAGGAGCTCCTCCATGGAGCGGTAGAACGCGCGCTCGGACTCCTCGGAGAGCTCGGGCCGGCCCGAGAACTCGGTGTTCATCTGCTGCACCCCGAGGTCCACGGTCATCCGGATGGCGCGCTTCCAGTACCGCACGGCGGCCTCACGGGCGTCGGGGTCCGGGGAGGACCAGCGCAGCACGGGCAGCACGGAGGCGATCTGCACCCCGGCGGCACGGCAGGCCGCCCGCAGGTCCGCGACGAGCCGGTCGTCGGCCTTGGGGTGGCCGAAGAAGGGCAGGAAGTCGGCGTGCGGCGTGAGCTGCAGGTGGTCGTAGCCCAGGTCCGCGGCGAGCTGCGGGAACTCGAGCAGGGAGTGGGTGGAATGGAACGGGGTGGGATCGAGGGCGATCTTCATGGGCGGATCTCCAGGTCTGTGGTGCGCGGACGGGTCAGCGGACGCGGGTGCGGGAGCCGCAGCCCAGCAGGTAGGAGCGCGTGCGGGTGGCGATGGGCAGCGGGACGTCGAAGGAGGAGACGGGGTACATGTCCTGCTCGACGATGCCGAAGACCGGTCGCTCCAGCTTCTCCACCTCCGCGATGACCTCCGCGAGGTCCGGCAGGCCGGCGGGCGGCTCGACCATGACACCGGCGAGGTTGGCCGCGGCCCAGGTCAGGTTCTCCCGGCGCACGCGTTCGAGGACCACGGGGTCGATCTGCTTCAGGTGCAGGTAGCCGATCCGCTCGGGGTAGCGGCGGATGAGGTCCACGGAGGACGCTCCCCCGTACTCGGCGTGGCCGGTGTCCAGGCAGAGGGTGACCAGCTCGGGGTCGGTGCGCTGCAGGAAGGTCTCGATGTCGGGCTGGCCGCACACGTGGGAGTCGGCGTGGGAGTGGAACTGCTGCTGCAGACCGAAGTCCTCGCGCAGCACCTTCCCCAGCCGGTCGTGGCCCTCGCACAGCGCGTTCCACTGCTCGGTGCTCAGGTGCTCGTTCTCGAGCGCCTGGCCCGTCACGTCGTCCCGCCACATGGCCGGGATCACCACGATGTGCTCGCCACCCATGGCGGCGGTCAGCTCAGCGACCTTCCGCGCGGGCTCCCACGCCTCCTGCCACTGGCCGGCGCCGCGATGGAACGCCGTGAAGACGGTGCCCGCCGAGACCTTCAGGCTGCGCTGGGCGAGCTCGTCGGCGAGCCGGGCGGGGTCCGTGGGCAGGTAGCCGTAGGGACCCAGCTCGATCCAGGAGTAGCCCGCCTCGGCGACCTCGTCGAGGAAGCGCTCCCAGGGGGTCTGCTTCGGGTCGTCGGCGAACCACACGCCCCAGGAGTCGGGGGCGGTGCCGATGAGGACGGGGTTCTGCTGCTGTGCCGCCGCGCCGGCGGTCGTGGAGGTCGCGCTCTGCTGCGCCATGGTGCCCTGCTTTCTGGTGCTGGACCGGCGTCACGGTGCGGATCCCGTGCGCCCGGCCGATCAGTGGTCCGGATCACAACCAGAATACGACATCAGGTCAGTTTGTAAAGACATACCGTCTAACTGCGCGCCCGGCGATCCCCGAGACCCGATTCGTGGCCACCGGAGGGGGCAAGGGACGCCCATCAGGTCTTTTCTTTGTCGTAATGTGTTGACATACTTTCGAGCATGGTGGAACAGTCGTCCACCACGTGCCATCCACCGGAAGGACCCACCCGTGCCCCTCGTGCGCATCGACGTCATCGAAGACCGTCGAACCCCCGAACAGCTCCGCGAGCTCGCCGACACCGTCCAGGACGTCATGCTCGACACCTTCGCGGCCCCGCCCCGCGACCGCTACCAGATCATCACCGAGCACCGGCCCGGCCAGATCATCGCCGAGGACACCGGCCTCGGCTTCACCCGCACCGACGACCTCGTCATCGTCCAGGTGGTCCAGCAGGGCCGCAGCGAGGCCCAGAAGCAGGCCATGTACCGGGCCCTGGCCGACCGCCTCCGCGCCCGCACCGGGCTGGACCCGCAGGACCTCATCGTCTCCGTCACCGAGAACACCCGCGAGGACTGGTCCTTCGGCGAGGGCGTCGCGCAGTTCCTCGAAGGCCGGCTCTGACTCCTCGGCCGGCTCGGCGCACGGGAAAGGCCCCGTCCACGGTGTTCGCGGACGGGGCCTTCCCCGGGTGCTGGGTCGACGGGCCGGAGCCCGCCGGATCACTTCGTCTCGAAGATCTCCCGCATCAGCTGGGCGGTCTCGGACGGGGTCTTGCCGACCTTCACGCCCGCGGCCTCGAGGGCCTCCTTCTTGGCCTGCGCCGTGCCCGAGGAGCCGGAGACGATGGCGCCGGCGTGGCCCATGGTCTTGCCCTCGGGAGCGGTGAAGCCGGCGACGTAGCCGACGACCGGCTTGGAGACGTTCGCCTTGATGAAGTCCGCGGCGCGCTCCTCGGCGTCGCCGCCGATCTCGCCGATCATCACGATGGCCTCGGTCTCGGGGTCCGCCTCGAACGCCTCGAGGGCGTCGATGTGGGTGGTGCCGATGACCGGGTCGCCGCCGATGCCGATGGCGGTGGTGAAGCCGATGTCGCGCAGCTCGTACATCATCTGGTAGGTCAGGGTGCCGGACTTGGAGACCAGGCCGATCTTGCCCTTGCCGGTGATGTTCGCCGGGGTGATGCCGACGAGCGACTCGCCCGGGGTGATGATGCCGGGGCAGTTCGGGCCGATGATGCGGGTGGTCTGCTTGCCGTCCGCACCGGTCCTCGACTTCGCGTAGGCCCAGAACTCGGCGGAGTCCTGCACCGGGATGCCCTCGGTGATGACGACCACCAGCGGGACCGAGGCGTCGATGGCCTCGATGACAGCGTCCTTCGTGAAGGCCGGCGGCACGAAGACGATCGACACGTCCGCGCCGGTCTTCTCGACGGCCTCGGCGACGGTGCCGAAGACCGGCAGCTCGACGCTGTTGCCGTCCTTGTCCTGGTGAGCCACGGTGGTGCCGGCCTTGCGGGCGTTGACGCCGCCCATGACCTGCGTCCCCGCCGCGAGCATGCGGCCGGTGTGCTTGGTGCCCTCGCCGCCGGTGATGCCCTGAACGATGACCTTGGAGTCCTTGTTCAAAAAGATTGACATTGCTGTTCGTTCCTTAGAAGTGTTCGTCCGGTCGGCGGATCAGTTGGCGGCGTGGGCGAGCTCGGCGGCCTTGTCCGCGCCCTCGTCCATGGTCTCGGCGAGGGTGACGAGCGGGTGGTTGGCGCCGGCCAGGATGCGCCGGCCCTCCTCGACGTTGTTGCCGTCCAGGCGGACCACGAGCGGCTTGTCCTCCTCGTCCCCGAGGATCTCGAGGGCCTTCACGATGCCGTTGGCCACGGCGTCGCACGCGGTGATGCCGCCGAAGACGTTGACGAACACGGACTTCACCTGCGGGTCGTTGAGGATCACGTCCAGGCCCGCGGCCATGACCTCGGCCGAGGCCCCGCCGCCGATGTCCAGGAAGTTGGCCGGCTTGACGTTGCCGTGCTTCTCGCCGGCGTAGGCGACGACGTCCAGGGTGGACATCACCAGGCCCGCGCCGTTGCCGATGATGCCGACCTCGCCGTCGAGCTTGACGTAGTTGAGGTCGTACTCCTTGGCCTTCTCCTCGAGGGGGTCGGCGCTGGACTTGTCGGCGAGGGAGGCGTGCTCCGGCTGGCGGAACTCCGCGTTCTCGTCGAGGGTGACCTTGCCGTCGAGAGCGATGACCTGCCCGTCGCCGGTCTTCACCAGCGGGTTGACCTCGACGAGCGTGGCGTCCTCCTTCTTGAAGACGTCCCACAGCTTCACGAGCACGGGGACCACCTTCGCGGCGGTCTCGTCGTCGAACTTCGCCTCGCGGACGATCTCCTGGGCCTTGGCCTCGGTGATGCCCTCGGTCGGGACGACCTCGACGCGGGCGAGGGCCTCGGGCCGCTCGACGGCGAGCTGCTCGATCTCCACGCCGCCCTCGACGGAGCACATGGCCAGGTAGGAGCGGTTGGCACGGTCCAGCAGGATCGAGAAGTAGTACTCCTCCGCGATGTCCGCGCCCTGGGCGATCATGACGCGGTGGACGGTGTGGCCCTTGATGTCCATGCCGAGGATCTGCTGGGCGTACTCGTAGGCCTCGTCGGCGGTCTTGGCGACCTTGACGCCGCCGGCCTTGCCGCGGCCTCCGACCTTGACCTGCGCCTTCACGACGGTGACCCCGCCGATCTTCTCGGCGGCGGCCCTTGCTTCTTCGGGGGTGGTCGCGACGATGCCCTGGAGCACGGGGACGCCGTGCTTCTCGAACAGGTCGCGTGCCTGGTATTCGAACAGGTCCACGGGTGAATGCCCTTCTTCGTCGAAGTCGTGGGCGGCGGCGACCCGGGCAGTGTGCGGGTCGTCCTCCGACCTGGTGGTGAACGGAGCACTGCGCATCCTCCCGGCCGGGGCCGGCAGGATGCGTCCGGGCCGTTCCGCGGAGCCGTTCCGGGCGCGGGACGTACCGGTGCACTCCCTGTACGAGACTGTAGTGCATGCTGAAACTGCGGCCACAACCGGGGGCACGCGCGTGCGGCCCGGCGATTCTTGATTGACTGGCCCCATGAGCTCTGTCGACTCCCCCGAGAACCGGGCGTTCGCCCCTGCCGATGCCGGCTTCCTCGTCTCGATCGCGACCTTCGCGTTCGTGGCCCTCGGACTGGAGGCCGTGGTCGACGGCACGGTGCTCACCTTCACCGGCGGGATCCCCGACGTCTACCCGCTGGGCTGGCAGGTCGTCACCTGGCTGACCCTCGGCGCGGCGTGGCTCGCGATCCAGCGGGGCCTCGTGGCGTGGCTGCGCCACCGGGCGGCGGACCCCGCGGTCCCTGCGCCCTCGGACCCCGCCCCCTCCTCCGCGGTCGACCACCGGCGGACCACCACGGCCCTCGTCGTCTTCGTGCTGGCCGTCCTGCTCGGGGTGATCCTGCCCGTCTTCCTCGTGGGCGAGTGGCGCGTGCAGCCGATCCAGCTCTACCTGGACCTCTACGCGGAGTACGGCGCGGGCGCGTGGCTCGGCATGGTGGGCTTCGCCGCCTACCACGTGGGGCGGGCCCTGCTCCTCGCACTGGTCCTGACGTGCGTACAGCGGGCCGTGGAGCTGCGCCGACCGGCCCCCTGGGCACGGGTCGCCCCGGTGGGCGGGCTCGTCCTCGGGCTCCTGCTCGCCCTGCCCGGGCTGGTCCTGGGCGGCTGGGCCTCGGTCGCCACGGCCGTGGTCTGCTGCACGCTGCTGGGCGTGGTGCACAACCTCACCGGCAGGTCGCTGCGCTGGACGGCCCCCGCGGCCGTGGCGGTGCTGCTGTTCGTCTAGCGGCGTCGGCCGGGGCCCCTGTCGCCGTGCGCCCCTCCGGCTCCAACCCGGGCAGGACCGTGGCGGAGAAATGTTGCGGCGATCACAAGAATCTGCCCGCCGGGGTTCCCCACCCCGGCCATATGTCCTAACATAATGACATCAGGACCACTGAGACGTGCGTCACGCACGGAGTGACCCGTCCGACCCGTCAGCACCGTGCAGAGCGCACCGGTTACGTCCGAGCAAAGGAACTCCCGATGGCCACCTCCTCACCCCGGGAAGCAGCAGCCACGCTGCCTCCCCTCACGTCCGGGCCGCATCGCAAGCGCCTCGGTCTCGTCTCCGTCGTCGCCTGCTTCGGCGGCCTGCTCTTCGGCTACGACACCGGCGTGATCAACGGCGCGCTCCGCCCGATGTCGGAGGAGCTCGGCCTCACCCCGTTCACCGAGGGCGTGGTCACGAGCTCGCTCGTCTTCGCCGCCGCCGTCGGCGCACTGTCCGGCGGACGCCTCTCGGACGCCTGGGGGCGCCGGAAGACCATCCTCCTGCTGGCCGTCCTGTTCTTCGTCGGGACCCTGGTCGTCGTGCTCACCCCCAACTACGAGATCCTCGTGCTCGGGCGCGTCCTGCTCGGCCTGGCCGTGGGCGGCGCCTCGGCGGTGGTGCCCGTCTTCCTCGCGGAGATGGCCCCGTACGAGATCCGCGGCTCGATCGCGGGACGCAACGAGGTGGCCATCGTGATCGGCCAGCTCTCCGCGTTCGTGATCAACGCGATCATCGGCAACGTCTTCAGCGACGTCACCGGCGTCTGGCGGATCATGTTCGCGATCTGCGCGCTGCCGGCCGTGGCGCTGTTCATCGGCATGCTCCGGATGCCGGAGTCCCCGCGCTGGCTCGTCGAGAAGGGCCGGCACGCGGAGGCCCTCGAGGTGCTCAAGACGGTGCGCTCCGAGGACCGTGCGATCGCCGAGCTCGGCGAGGTCGAGCACATCACCGAGGAGGAGCGCGCCGAGAACCGGATCGGGCTGGGCGCGATCCTGACCAACAAGCACCTGCTCCGCATCCTGCTCGTCGGCATCGGCCTCGGCATCGTCCAGCAGTTCACCGGCATCAACTCGATCATGTACTACGGGCAGATCGTGCTGATCGAATCGGGCTTCGAGGCCGGCGCGGCCCTCATCGCCAACATCGCCCCCGGGGTGATCGCCGTGGTCGGCGGCTTCATCGCGCTGTACATGATGGACCGGCTCGACCGGCGCAAGACCTTCATGATCGGTCTGAGCCTCACCACCACGTGCCACCTGCTGATCGGGATCGCCGCGATGACGATGACGGTGGACAACCCGCTGCGGCCCTGGGTGATCCTGGCCCTCGTGGTGGCCTTCGTCGGCTCCATGCAGACCTTCCTCAACGTCGCGGTCTGGGTGTACCTCTCCGAGGTGTTCCCCCTGCACATGCGCGGCTTCGGGATCGGCGTGTCCGTCTTCATGCTCTGGGTGGCCAACGGCGTCCTCGCGCTCTACTTCCCCTCCCTGGTCGACGCGGTCGGGATCACCGGGACGTTCTTCCTCTTCGCCGGGTTCGGCGTGCTGTCCCTGATCTTCGTCTACACCCAGGTCCCGGAGACGCGGGGACGCACCCTCGAGGCGCTCGAGGAGGACGTCTCGACCGGCGCGATCTACACGGTGAAGGCGAAGTCCTCCTAGGGAACAAGCCCAAGAGGTCAGCGGCGGGGACGCCCTGACCCGAGGAGAGCCTCCGGCCGGACGTGGTCCCTGACCACGCTCCGGCCGGAGGCTCTTCGCACGTCCCGCCCCCGCTCCGGCACGGGACCGGAGGCGAGAGCCACCGGTACCACCACCGCGGGCGGGCGGAACCGGGTCGGCTCAGCCGACCTTCGTCAGCGGCGCGTAGCGCAGCAGCAGCCGCTTCTCGTCGGCCCCGAAGCGCACCTTCGCCACGGTCTTGTCGCCGGCGCCCTCGAGGGACACCACGGTGCCCTTCCCGAAGGCCGTGTGGTCCACGGTGTCGCCGACCGTGAGGCTGGGGATCTCCTTGTTGGGCTGGACCCGTCCGGCCGTGGTGGCCCGGGACGGCGCCATCCGCTCGAAGGCCGCGTTCGACGCCGCGGCGGCGCCCCAGTAGGAGCCCCGCATCGGGTCCCGCTGCCCGGAGCCGCCGTGCAGGGAGGAACCCCAGGACGCCGGGGCCGAGGACCCCTCGCGCTTCCAGTCGAGGAGCTCTGCCGGGATCTCGTCGAGGAACGGGCTGGCCGGGTTGTACTGGGACTGCCCCCACATGGAGCGGAACTCAGAACGGGTGAGGTAGAGGCGCTCGCGGGCCCGGGTGAGCCCCACGTAGGCGAGCCGCCGCTCCTCCTCCATCTCCTTCTCGTCCGTGAGGGAGCGCTGGTGCGGGAACAGCCCGTGCTCCATGCCGGTCAGGAAGACCACGGGGAACTCGAGGCCCTTGGCGGTGTGCAGGGTCATGAGCGTGACCACGCCCTGGGCGCGGGCCTCGGCGACCTCCGCCGCGATCTGCTCGGCGCTCGGGCCGCCCTCGGTGCCGGCGGCGGGCCGGTTCGGGATCTGGTCGGCATCGGCCACGAGGGAGACGTGCTCGAGGAACTCGGGCAGCCCGGCGTCGGAGTGGTCCCGCTCGAACTCGCGGACCACGGCCACGAGCTCCGCGAGGTTCTCGACCCGGGACTCGTCCTGGGGGTCCTGCGACTGGCGCAGCGCGGCGAGGTATCCGGACTGCTCCAGGACGGCCTCGAGGACCGTGGCGGCCCCCGAGCCCTCGGCGACCGAGGCGAGGTCGTCCATGAGCTGGACGAAGGCCTTGACCGCGTTCAGGGAGCGGGTGGCCATGCCGGGCGCCTCGTCGGCGCGGCGCAGCGCGGCCATGAAGGAGACCCGCTCGCGCTCGGCGAGGGCCGCGGCGGCGCCCTCCGCGCGGTCGCCGATGCCGCGCTTGGGCTCGTTGACGATCCGGCGGACGTTGATGTCGTCGTCCGGGTTCACGATCGCGCGCAGGTAGGACAGGGCGTCCTTGATCTCCTTGCGCTCGTAGAAGCGGGTGCCGCCCACCACCTTGTAGGGCAGGCCCACGCGCATGAGGATCTCCTCGAGAGAGCGGGACTGCGCGTTGGTGCGGTAGAACACGGCGACGTCGCCGGGGCGGTACCCGTCCTCGTCCTGGAGACGGTCGATCTCCTCGGCGATGAAGCGGGCCTCCTCGTGCTCGTTCTCGGCGGCGTAGCCGGTGATCTTCTCGCCGCTGCCGGAGGCCGTCCACAGCCGCTTGTCCCGGCGGCCCTTGTTCTTGGCGATCACCGCGTTGGCCGCGGTGAGGATGTTCTGGGTGGACCGGTAGTTCTGCTCCAGCAGGATGGTGCGGGCCTGGGGGTAGTCCTGCTCGAAGTCGACGATGTTGCGGATGTCGGCCCCGCGGAACGCGTAGATCGACTGGTCCGAGTCGCCCACGACGGTCAGCTCGGCGGGCGGCACGGGGCTCGCCCCCGGCCCGGTCCCGGCGTCCGCCCCGGTCCCGACGAGCTCCCGGACCAGCGCGTACTGCGCGTGGTTGGTGTCCTGGTACTCGTCGATGAGCACGTGCCGGTACCGCCGCCGGTAGTACTCGGCGACCTGCGGGAACGCCCGGAGCATGTGCACGGTCTGGGCGATGAGGTCGTCGAAGTCCATGGCGTTGGCCGCGCGCAGCCGCTCCGTGTAGCCGCGGTAGACCTGGGCCACGGCGCTCTCGAAGGGGTCGGTCTCGGAGACCCGGGACAGGTACGTCTCGTCGTCGACGAGCTCGTTCTTCAGCGCGGAGATCCGGTGCTGGATGCTCTTGGGCGCGAAGCGCTTGGGGTCGAGGTCGTGCTGCTTGGCCACGAGGGTGAGCAGCCGCAGGGAGTCGGCGGAGTCGTAGATGGAGAAGGTCGACTTCAGGCCCACGCTGGCGGCCTCCCGCCGCAGCACGCGCACGCAGAAGGAGTGGAAGGTGGAGATCGACATCGACCTCGCGGAGTCCCCCACCAGCTCCACCACGCGCTCGCGCATCTCGGCGGCGGCCTTGTTCGTGAACGTGATCGCCAGGATCTCGCCCTGGTGGGCGCGCCCGGTGGCCAGCAGGTGCGCGATCCGGTGGGTCAGCACCCGGGTCTTTCCGGAGCCGGCGCCGGCGACGATCAGCAGCGGTGAGCCGGAGTGCTCCACGGCTGCCCGCTGCGGGTCGTTGAGCCCCTCCACCAGGGCGTCGGCGGAGACGGTGCCCCGCCGCGGGCGGGTGTCGGTGCCGGGGCGGGCCACGGAGGCGGAGGGCAGGAGCGGGTTGTCGAAGAGGTAGTCCATCGTGGACCCAGTCTACCGAGGCCCGGCGACAGCCGGGCCGGGCGGGGGACGGCCCTCAGACGAAGTGCAGTTCGAGCCGGTGCCGGCCGTTGTCGTCCTCGACCCACAGCTCCGAGTCGGCGACCGTGACCCGGACGGGCCGCTTCAGCTCGATGTCGTCGTCGAACTCGACGGAGCCCTCGGTCCCTCCGCCGTAGACGGTGTCGAGCTCCCGGCTGGCCGGGTCGAGGTGCCGGATGGCGTCGTTGCCGGTGTCGGCGATCACGATGGAGCCGTCGTAGAGGATCTGCAGGTCCTCGGGGTGGTCCAGCTGGGCCACGTCCGCGGGCCCGTCCGCGAACCCCGCGCCCGCCCGGCCGACCACGGTGCAGACCTGCGGGGAGCCGTCGGGCTTGTCGGTGTCGATCTCGATGCAGCGCAGGGACGAGGAGTCCCGGTCGATGAGCCACAGCGTGCCGTTGCCGTCCTCGGTGATGGAGACGGTCGCGGCGAACTTCGCCTGCGCCGCCTTCCCGTCCCGCCGCCCGGACTCGCCCGTGCCCGCGAACTCGTACAGCACGTCGGTGTACGGGTCCCAGCGGAAGAGCCGGTGCAGGGAGGGCACCGCCACGATCACGGCCGAGAGCTTGTGCGACCACACCATGTCGGCGATGGGGGCGCCGCCGAGGACGGAGCAGTCCACCGTGCGGCGCACCGTCTCGTGGTCCTTCTCGAACAGCGTCAGCACGTTGCCCTCGGTCAGCCGCATGAGCAGGCCGTCCGGGAGTCCGATGGACAGTTCCATGACCGGCACCTCCGTGTCGTCCTCGTCGAGCGCCCGGTCGTCGTCGGCCGGTCCGCCCCCCGTGCGGCCCGTCAGAGCCGGTGCGGGTGGCCCCAGCCTACCCCGCGGTCCCGGCGTTGGGCGGCGGGCGCGCGCCGGATAATGGGGGCATGGGACTGACACGCGCACAGAAGGCACGCAAGCACGGCGGCACCGCGGCACCCCCGGGACCGGCCCGGGGCACCCGCCTGCACGAGGCGGCTCCCGGTGAGCTCCGCCCCGAGCCCACGAGGTCGAGCTCGGGCCTCGTGGTGGGCGTGGCCATGTCCGTCTCGGCGCTCCTGTGGCTCTGGGTGCACGCCGGGGTCCTCCCCCGGTTCGGCGCCGCCGCGGCCGGCGGGCTGACCCTGCCCGAGTGGATGCCGGGCGGTTTCGACCAGGCGCACGCCCAGCGGCTCGCCGCGGCGCTGGGCGAGGAGGGACTCGCCCAGTACGAGGCGGTGCACGGCTCCTCCGGGCTGCTGGCGCCGCTGTTCGTGGGGCTGGCGTGGCTGCTGTTCGTGGCGGTCAACACGCAGTCCCGCGCCCGGCGGTGGCTGCGCTCGGCGGTGGTGCTCGGCTTCGCGGCCGTGTCCCTGGCCGGCAACGCGGCCATCGACGCCGCTCTCGCGGACCCCGGGGACGGCGCCGCCGTGACCACGGCGTCCGTGCTGGTGATCGCCCGCTGGGTGCTGCTCGTGCTGCTGCTCGCCGTGACCGGGGCCGTGGCCGTGGAGGCCCTGCGGCGCCGGTCGAGGACCGCCGGCGCCCCGCGGCAGGACCCGCGTTCCGGACAGCGGGGGTGAGCCCGGCTCCCGGTCGCGCGGAGGCCGCCCGGCCCCGCCGGTTCCGTTCCGGACAAAAGGACGCCCCGGACCGTGCGGTCCGGGGCGTCCGTGCGTGCCCCCGATTGGATTCGAACCAACGACACCGGCTTTAGGAGAGCCGTGCTCTATCCCCTGAGCTACGAGGGCGACGCGAACAGTCTAGGGGGTCCCCCGGACCCCCGCTAACCGGCCCCGTTAGGATCGGTCGCATGCCCGTCTACATCGATCCGCCGCTCTGGCCCGCCCACGGGACGCACTTCTCGCACCTGGTCTCCGACACCTCCTACGAGGAGCTGCACGACTTCGCGGACCGGCTGGGCGTGGCCCGGCGCGCCTTCGACCGGGACCACTACGACGTACCGGAGAGCCTGTACCGGCGGGCGGTGGCCGCGGGCGCGGTGCCGGTCGACGGGCGGCAGCTCACGCGCCTGCTCGTGCGCAGCGGGCTGCGCGTCCCGGCGCGGG